>DATHJR010000217.1:0-2689 GCA_035286525.1 Gemmatimonadaceae bacterium
GAGCGTGGAAGTTTCCGAGACCCTGTCGCGCATGTTCAAGCGCGCCGGAATCCCGCACAACGTTCTGAACGCGAAGTACCACCAGCGCGAGGCAGAGATCGTGGCGGGCGCGGGTCAACCCGGTGGCGTGACGATCGCGACCAACATGGCCGGCCGCGGAACGGACATCAAGCTGGGCGAGGGCGTCACGGAGTCGAGGTCCTCGCAGGTAAAGGATCCCGAGGGGAAAACGCTCGATGTGGAGGAGGAGGGCGGGCTCCACATCATCGGCTCCGAGCGCCACGAGTCGCGGCGCATCGATCGCCAGCTGCGCGGCCGCGCGGGACGACAGGGAGATCCGGGTGCCACGCAGTTCTTCCTGTCGCTCGAAGACGACCTGATGCGCCTCTTCGGATCCGAGCGCATCGCCAAGCTCATGGACCGCCTCGGCGCGCAGGAAGGCGAAGTGCTCGCCCATCCGCTCATCACGCGCTCGATCGAGCAGGCGCAGAAGCGCGTGGAGCTGCAGAACTTCCAGGCGCGCAAGCGGCTCCTGGAATACGACGACGTGATGAACCAGCAGCGCGAGGTGATCTACTCGCTGCGTGCGTTCGCGCTCGAGGGCGGGGAGGAGCTGAAGGGCGAGGCGCTGAAGATGGTCGAGCGCGCGATCGAGCACCGAGTCGAGCAGGCGCTCGAGGGTTACGACTCGGAGAGCGACTGGGACTTCGCCGTGCTGCGTCAGGATCTCCTGATGCACTACCTGCTCTTCGTGCCGCAGTTCGAGGATGGAGCCGCGGTGAAGCCGGGAACGATCGCCGAGGCGAAGGAAATGGCGCGCGCGGCCGCGAGCGCGGCGTTCGCGACCAAGCTCACGACGCTCGAAGTCTATTCCGACGAGCTACTCTCGCGCGTGATGCTCCACGTGCTCGACGAAAAGTGGAAGGACCATCTCTATGATCTGGATCAGCTGCGCGCAGCGATCCACTACCGGTCGTGGGGGCAGAAGGATCCGCTGGTGGAGTACAAGCACGAGGCGTACACGATGTTCGTGGACCTCATGTCCGACCTCTACCACACCTTCGCCGAGCGCTTTCTTCGCGCGCAGATCGTGTTCGAACAGCAGGGTGGCCCACCGCCCGGACCGGATGATTCGCCAAATGGCCGTCGCGGCCCGCGCGTGCCCGCGCCCGCTGCACCGACGCGACGCTACAACGCGCTCGGAATCCTCGAGGACGTGCAGCCCGATGGCGACGGTGCGAGCTCGGCGAGGCCTGGACGGCCCGATGGCGAGGTGGACATCGGACCGGACGAAGCGCCGAAAAGCGACGTCGTCGCGCGGAAGGAGGCGCGTGTCGTCGGCGCCGGTCGCGTGACGAGTCTGGCCCCCCAGGCCCCGGGAAACACTGACTGGTCGTCGGTCGGGCGCAACGACCCCTGCCCGTGCGGCTCGGGTAAGAAGTTCAAGAAGTGCCACGGAGCGACCGTCTAACTCCCCGAGCTAGAGAATCGCCGTCCTCTCGGAGTTTCGGTCGAAACGCGACGGCGACGGTTTCATCGACGTCGAATGAATCGGATGCCCCACCTGGCGCACGCCCGGCTATCTAGGGGGCGCGGGCCTTGTCGGCCCGCGAATTCTCCTCGAGGAGACGACATCCGTGCAGCCCTCCGCTGGCCTCACCGCACCAACCGCGTTAAGTATTAGGGAGCTTCCCCGATCCGAACGGCCGCGCGAACGGTTGCGCGATCACGGGGCAGCATCGATGAGCGCCGCCGAGCTGCTCGCGATCGTCGTAGGTACCGGCGGCACCGGTCGCTCGGCGATCGCCGTCGGACAGGCCATTCTCGAATCTGCGGGCGGATCGCTTCGCCGGATCGCCGCGCAGCCAGTTGCCTCGCTCACCGCCATGCACGGAATCGGCGCGGCGCGCGCGGCAACGGTCCACGCAGCGCTCGAACTGGGTCGGCGCATGGCGAGCGAGGGGCGCGATGAGGGCGCTCCGATGCGGTCGCCTCGCGAGGTCTACGCAGCCTTTGCATCGCGGCTGCAGGATCTGCCCGTCGAGGAGTTCCACGTTGCAGTGCTCGACTCGCAACACCGGTTGGAACGCGACATCGCGGTCACGCGCGGAATTCTGAATTCCTCGCTCGTGCATCCGCGCGAAGTCTTTCGCGAGGCGATTGCGGAGCGCGCGGCCGCGATCATCCTCGTGCACAATCACCCGAGCGGGGATCCGACGCCGTCCGCGGACGACCGCGCAGTGACGGATCAGCTGGTAGCGGCGGGGCGACTGCTCGACATCCCCGTGCACGACCACTTGATCGTCGGGCGCGGACGTTACGTCAGCTTCGCGGAGGCGGGATTGTTGTAACGCAGCTGCAAATGACCTGCACGATCGGTTCGCCCGGGCACCACCGAGCCCGTTATGGCGTTAATCGTTGCATGGAAGATTGCAGCCAGTGTGTGTGTGCTATCCATATGCGTGCGTGTCGTGTTATAGGTTGGGTGGCTGGACTCACGGTGAGCACAGGACGGCATTGACGGCTCCGACGCTCAAATCGATTCTCCCCGAGCTGAATCTCGGTGATTCCCGCCTCGAGCGACTCGACGCGGATCTCATCGCGCGCGCCTACAAGTTCAGCGAAAAGGCGCACTACGGGCAGAAGCGGTCGTCCGGCGCGCCATATCTGCACCACTGCGTCGAAGTCG
>DATHJR010000218.1:0-2037 GCA_035286525.1 Gemmatimonadaceae bacterium
CGTCGCGCCTTCTCGCTGCTGAACTGCATCACGGTGGTGCCAGGCGCCGTGGGCGCGTGGCGCAAGTCGCTGGTGCAGAAGGCCGGCGGATTCAGCGAGGACACGCTCGCGGAAGATCAGGACCTCACGCTGTCTATTCGCCGCCGCGGATTCTCGATCGCGTACGCCGACGAAGCGATCGGCTACACCGAGGCGCCCGACACACTCGGCGGACTCGCCAAGCAGCGATTCCGCTGGTCATTCGGCACGCTGCAATGCCTCTGGAAGCATCGGCGCACCTTCTTCCACCCTCGCTACGGATCGCTCGGCTTCGTCGCGCTTCCCAATGTGCTCCTCTTCCAGATCATCTACCCGTTCCTCTCGCCGATCGCGGACCTGATGTTCGTGCTCAGCCTCTGGAGCGCGTGGGCGATACGCGAGGCGCACGGCGCGACGTACGCGATGACATCGGTGGAACAGGTGCTGACATACTACGCCGTCTTCCTCATCGTCGACTGGCTCGCGTCCATTCTCGCCTTCACGCTCGAGCCCGACGAGGACAAGTGGCTCACGTGGCTGATCTTCCTGCAGCGCTTCGCCTATCGCCAGGTGATGTACTGGGTCGTGGTGCGCTCGGTGCTCGCGGCACTGCGCGGACGGCTCGTTGGCTGGGGAAAGCTGGAGCGCAAGGCGACCGTAGAGCTGGAGACGGCTACCTCGCGCTCGTAGCCCTCGCTAGAATCCCTCCGCGGCACCGTGCACGCGTGGGTCGGATGCGCCGTGCACCTCGCCATTGCGCCGCAGGATCGATGCGGCAAATCCGAGCTCACCGTGCGGCGACACCGGCGCCACGGTGTAGCCCATCGCCCTGAGCGCGTCGAGCGTGGCGCTCGTGAGGCCGCCCTCTTCGTATTCGAGCGAGTCCGGGAGATGCTGATGGTGCACGCGCGGAGCGCGCACCGCCGTGCTGATGTCCATGTCGTAATCGAGCACGTTGGAGATGATTTGAAACGTGGTGGTGATGATCGTCGGCCCGCCCTGCGCACCGGTCACGAGCAGCGGTTTGCCGTCGTCGCCGAGCACGATTGTCGGTGTCATCGACGACAGCATGCGCTTGCCTGGCGCGATCGCATTCGCCTCTCCCTGCACGAGGCCGTACATGTTCGGCCGGCCGGGCTCGGACGCAAAATCGTCCATCTCGTCGTTCAGCAGCATGCCCGTGCCCGACACGACCACTGCCGCGCCGAAGCTTCCATTGAGCGTCGTGGTGAGCGCCGCCGCGCCGCCATTCCCATCCATCACGGAGAAGTGCGTCGTCTGGTGCCCCTCGACCGCAGCGCCACGGCCCACTCGGATACTCGCCGACGGAGATGCGCGACCCTCGACGATCGATGCCGACAGCGAATCCGCGTACGCCTGCGATAGTAGTGTCGCTGTGGGAATGGAGACGAAATCCGGATCGCCGAGCGTGGCGTTGCGAACCGCGAATCCGCGACGCATCCCCTCCGCGAATAGATGCAGCGACTGCGGCGAGTGCCATCCCGATACTCGTACGTCGAAGCGAGCCAGCTCGTGTGCGACGAGCGCCATCGTGATGCCTCCCGAGGACGGCGGCGGCATCGAGATGACCTTGTGCCCGCGATACGTGAACGAGATCGGCTCTCGCCACTTTGCCTGATAGCTCGCGAGATCCTTGCGCGTCATCACCCCGTGTCCGCGACGCATCTCCGATTCGATGAGCTCCGCTGTGCGGCCGGTGTAGAATCCCTTCGCCCCGCTTGCGGAGATACGACGCAGAACGGCCGCGAGATCGGGATCTCGCCAGCGATCACCGGGACGAGGCACGCGCCCGCCGGGTAAGAAGAGCGCAGCGGAGGCGGGGAAGTGCGCGAGTCGCGCGCTGTCTCCGTGGATCGCGCCCGCGAAGTCCGAGTCGACGACGAACCCCTGCTCGGCCAGCGCGATCGCCGGCGCGATCAGCTCTGCCCACGGACGTGAGCCGTAACGCTCGTGTGCCTCCCAAAGGCCGGCGACCGACCCCGGCACGCCCGCCGCGAG
>DATHJR010000219.1:0-4694 GCA_035286525.1 Gemmatimonadaceae bacterium
TTCCCCTTGAACTCGAAGACGATTGCGTTCCCCTCTACGTGCACGTGGCGCTTGTGCAGCGACGAGATGCCGAAGGTGTGATTCTCGCGCGCGTATCGCTCGCCGCCCACGCGAAAAAACCCCTTGCTGATGAGCCGCACGACGGCGGCCGCAACGCGATCCCGCGTGAGCTCCGTTCCGCTGGCGATCTCCGCGTAGAGCGACTCCCGGATGCGCGGCAGGTCGCGCGCGAGCCGGCGTACGCGATAGTATTTCCGCTGCTCGCGCGCGGCGACGGCGCGCTCGTGATATCGGTATTGCTTGCGCCCCTTCGCGTCGAAGCCCCACGCCTGGATGGCGGGACGCGAGCTCGCGGCGATGTGCACCTCGCGCCAGGCGGGCGGGATTTTCATCGCGTCGATTCGCGCGAGCTGCTTCCTGTCGCGTACGACGCGCCCCTCGGAATTCTCGTACGTAAAGCCCGCGCGCTTGCCTCCGCGACGCGTGATCCACTGTGTGCCCATGGCCCTCACTCGGAAAGCAAGAAGCAGTCCGACTATATAGATTTCTGGAGCTGAAGGCCGCCCCTTCGCGCTCCTTTTCACCCCGCCTATGTCTTACACTAATCTCACGTTCGACGTTCGCGATCGCATCGCGACGATCACGGTCAATCGCCCCGACAAGCTCAACGCGCTCGACGACACGACGATCGCCGAGCTGGGTCAGGCGATCGAGGAGGTCATCAGCCGCAAGGACGTCGGAGGCGCGATCGTCACCGGCGCGGGCGCGAAGGCCTTCGTCGCCGGCGCGGACATTTCGCAGCTCGCCACGCAGGGGCCGCTCGATGGCCGCGCGCGAGCGATGGTCGGGCAGCGCACGTTCTCGAAATTCGAGCAGTCGCCAAAGCCCGTGATCGCGGCGGTCAACGGCTTCGCGCTGGGCGGTGGTCTCGAGCTCGCGCTCGCGTGTCACATCCGCATCGCGTCCGAGAACGCGAAGATGGGGCTCCCCGAAGTGAAGCTCGGCATCGGTCCCGGCTATGGCGGCACGCAGCGGCTGCCGCGGCTCATCGGCAAGGGGCGCGCGCTGCAGCTCATGCTGACGGCCGAGATGACGGATGCGGCCGAGGCGTATCGGATCGGGCTCGTGAACAAGGTGGTACCGGCGGCGGAGTTGCTCGGCGCAGCGGAGGCGATGATGAAGCAGATACTGGCGAACGGTCCGATCGCGGTGGCGTTCTGCATCGAGGCGGTGAATCGCGGGCTCGACACGACGCTCGAGGAAGGGCTCGTCATCGAGGCGAATCACTTCGGGCTCATCGCGACGACCTCGGACATGCGCGAGGGAATGAGCGCATTTCTCGAGAAGCGTCCCGCGGCGTTCAAGGGCGCGTGACAGCGGCAGCGGGCGCGATCGCGGAGCATCCGGTGGCGCACAGCGCGCTGCGGCGACTCTCGATCCGCGCCTTCCGGAATCTCAGGCGCGCGGAGATCGAGCTGCCCTCGGCGGGGATCGCGCTGGTTGGCGAGAACGGCCAGGGAAAGACGAATTTTCTCGAGGCTATCTACTATCTCCGGTTGCTCCGGTCGCTGCGCGGCGCGCAGGACGCGGAGCTCGTCACGTTCGGCGAGACCGGCTTTCATCTCGCGGCGACGATCGAGGGCGCGCGAGCGCACGATGTGTCGGTGGGATTCGACCGGTTGGGTCGTCGCAAGAAGATCATGCTCGACGGCGCGGAGCCCGAGCGCATGGCCGACGCACTCGGCGCCTTCCCGGCGGTGATCTTCTCGCCGCGCGATGCCGTGCTGGTCGGGGGTGCGCCGGTGGAGCGCCGGCGCTTTCTCGACGTGATGCTTGCGCTCAGCTCGCGCCCGTACCTCGTGGCGCTGCAGCGCTATCGGGGCGCGCTCGCGCGGCGCAACGCGGCGATGCGCGAGATGCGGTTGAACCACGCGGCGCGCGAGGCGTGCGCCGCGGTGTGGGAGCCCGCGCTCGCCACGAATGGCGCGATTCTGTTCAGCGCGCGCCAGGAATGGGCGAAGACGTACGCCGAGCAGTACGCGTCGCGCTGCGAGGCGATTGGCGAGCGAGGCGCAGCGACGATGCGCTACACGAGCGCGCTCGATGCGACGCGCGCGGATGCGGAGCAGGCGCTGCTCGCGGCGCTCGAGAAGAAGCGACCGATCGATGTGAAGCGCGGGATCACCCACGCAGGCCCGCACCGCGACGATCTCGACCTGTCGCTGGAGGCGCGCGAGCTGCGCACGTATGGGTCGGCGGGGCAGCAGCGTACCGCGGCGATCGCGCTGCGCCTGCTCGAGGCGGCGACGCTTCGCGAGAGGACGCGCGCGGAGCCGCTCGTGCTCCTCGACGATCCGTTCGCGGAACTCGACGCGCGGCGCGCTGCAAGGATTCTGAGGTTGCTCTCGCAGGAGGAGCGCGGACAGACGATCGTCGCAGTGCCTCGCGACGCGGACATCCCGGAGGCATTCACGCGGCTCGAGCGCTGGCAGGTCGACGCGGGCGCGCTCACCCGAGTCGACTCGTGAGACGTCCGTCGAAGAAGCCCGAGAAGATGTCGGACGTGCTGGCGAGCTTCATGTCGACTACGAAGGCCGGTGGACGTGTCGATCAAGCGCGCGTCGTTCCCGAGTGGTCGACTCTCGTCGGCGCGCAGATATCGGCGGTGACCGAGCCGATCATGATCACGCGGGACGGGACGCTGTTCGTGACCGTGAAGACGAGCTCATGGATGAGCGAGCTCTCTTTGATGGAGCCCCAACTCCTGCTCGCGATCAACGCGGGACGGAGCTCCGGAAAGGTCGTCAAAATCCACTGGCGGCTCATGGGCTAACTGCTTGAATTGGAACGAATTTGGAGTAAATTATGGAGGTTGGAGGGCAGCTGCGATTCGGCTTTTATTCGGGACTTGGTTTCATCACGTGGACAAGGTGCTCATGGCGAAAACTACGACTCAGCCGACGCAGTACGACGCCGGTCAAATTCAGGTGCTCAAGGGGCTCGAAGCCGTTCGCAAACGCCCCGGGATGTACATCGGATCGACATCGGAGCGCGGTCTCCATCACCTGGTTTATGAGGTCGTAGACAACTCGATCGACGAGGCACTCGCGGGTTTCGCGACGCACATCGAAGTCACGATTCACGCGGACAACTCGATCACCGTCGTCGACGACGGACGCGGAATTCCCGTCGACATCCATCCCGTCGAGAAGATCCCGGGAGTCGAGCTAGCGCTCACCGTGCTGCACGCCGGCGGCAAGTTCGACAAGACCAGCTACAAGGTGTCGGGAGGGCTGCACGGAGTCGGCGTCTCGGTCGTGAACGCGTTGTCCGAGCAGCTGAAGGTGTGGGTGCGGCGCGATGGACAGGAGTACTACATGGACTTCGCGCGCGGCGGCACCACGACAAAGCTCAAGGTGCTGCGCAAGCTGCCGAAGGCGGAGACGGGCACCACGATCTGGTTCAAGCCCGACACGACGATCTTCACGGTGCTCGAGTACCAGTACGATACGCTCGCGTCGCGACTCCGCGAGCTCTCGTTTCTGAACAAGGGCATCAGCATCACCATCACGGACGAGCGCCCGGATTCGAAGAAGGTCGAGCTCTTCCTCGCGAGGGGCGGGCTGAGGGAGTTCATCGCCTATCTCAACACGAGCCGCAAGGCGCTCCACAACGACGTCGTGTACATCGAGGCCGAGCGCGATGACATTGCAATAGAGATCGCGCTGCAGTACAACGACGGCTACAGCGAGAATGTCTTCTCGTTCGTGAACAACATCAACACGCACGAGGGCGGCACGCATCTCACGGGCTTCAAGAGCGCGCTCACGCGCGTGATCAACGTGTTCGCGACCAAGGGCAACTGGCTGAAGAAGGACAACTTTACCCTCACCGGCGACGACGTACGCGAAGGGCTGACCGCGGTCATCTCGATCAAGGTGCACGAGCCGCAGTTCGAAGGACAGACCAAGACGAAGCTCGGCAACTCAGAGGTGGAAGGCGCGGTGAAGACCGTCCTCAACGAGTACCTGGCTGCGTATCTCGACGAACACCCGAAGTCGGCGAACATCATCGTCGAGAAGGCCGTGTCGGCCGCGCGCGCGCGCGAGGCGGCGCGCAAGGCGCGCGATCTCACGCGCAAGAAGTCGGCGCTCGATATCGGCAACCTTCCGGGCAAGCTCGCCGACTGCTCGCTGAGCGATCCGATGCTGTGCGAGATCTATCTCGTCGAGGGCGACTCGGCCGGCGGCTCCGCCAAGCAGGGGCGCGACCGGCAGTTCCAGGCGATCCTGCCCCTGCGCGGCAAGATCATCAACGTCGAGAAGGCGCGCATCGACAAGGTGTTGTCGAACGAGGAGATCCGGACGATCATCACGGCCATCGGCTCGGGGATCAAGGAAGACTTCACGATCGAGAACGCGCGCTACCACAAGATCATCATCATGACGGATGCCGACGTCGACGGCGCGCACATTCTCACGCTGCTGCTGACGTTCTTCTTCCGACAGATGCCCGAGCTGATCGAGGCGGGCTTCATCTATATCGCGCAGCCACCGCTCTATCGCGTCGCGAAGGGGAAGGAGGAGTTCTACGCCTACGACGAGGATGAGCGACTCGAGTACATCGAGCGCCTTGGCGGCAACGAGACGAAGAGCATCAACATCCAGCGCTACAAGGGATTGGGCGAGATGAAT
>DATHJR010000220.1:0-6126 GCA_035286525.1 Gemmatimonadaceae bacterium
GCACGAAGCTGGCAACGTTGTCGAAGGGACAATTGATGGTTCGGCACCCGCACTTCACACAACCGATCTTCATTTCCTTTCCTCGCCCGGCGGTGATGCGAGGGCGCGATGGCATGGAGCGCTTTCCGCAGGCAGCGGATGTGCCGCTCGACGTGGGAGTGCTGCGCCAGCTGCGGCGCTTCGAGCCGTCGCTGACGCTGGCGTGGGTGCAGGACGTGATCGGTCTCTACGAGGAAGAGGATGTGCTGCGCGCCTTGCACGCGACCCTCGCCCATGCGCCCGAAAAGCCGGGGGCGTACTTCAAGGCGCAGTTCAGGAGAATCGTGGGTGCCGTGCCTGCGCCGGCCGTGGCGCGCACGCCGCTCCGCGTTCTCCCGGATGACGATCCCTACGCGATCTGAGCCGACGGTGCCCCGGCTCGCTCGCGCATTCGTAGTGGCAGGAGCGCTCCTCGCGGGCGCGTCGATGTACGCACGAGCGCAGACGCAGCCCGTGTTGCTGCGCATCCAGCCGCGCGCCGGCGACACGATGTACACGCGTTTCGAGCAGACGGTGGAGATGATCGGCACGCGAAACGTCCACTCCGTCGACACCACGATGACGTCGCGCATGGACATCATGATCCTGTCGCACTCGCTCGTACAGGGGAGCGACGGGCACGGTACGACGGTGCTCGCGATCACCGACTCGGTGGCGATGGAGGGCCACGGCACCGGCACGGGGGCTCCGACGGAGACGCTCCGCCGCGCGATGCAGGGGCGTCAGGCGTCGCTGCACATTGCCCGCGACGGATCGGCGGAGTTGCTGGGCGCATCCGACGACGTATCGCCGGAAGTCGAGGCGTTGTATTCGGGGATGCCCGCCACGCTGCCCGAGCGGCTGGTGTTCGTACACGCCACGTGGGAGCGCACCGCGTTCATTCCTGTGAGTCAGGAGAGCGATTCCGCACACTCCGCCAGGGTCCGCACGACCTACCGGCTCGACTCGCTCTCCTCGAATGGCGTGCTCGCGTACATCTCGATCCACGGCACGATCTCACGCGACAGCGCCGCGGCGCTCGTGTCGCAGTCGCTCCGCGTGGGGTCCACCGGCACGGTGACGGGACACATGACGATGGATCGGAAGCGCGGTTGGTGGGTGGAGTCGCAAATCGCGATCACGATCCAGAGCGTCGTCACCCGAATCGTCGAGCCAGTCTCCACCATGCAGGTCCAGACGCACATCGTGCAGTCGATGCAAACCAGGATCGCGCCGTAACCATCGTTTTCCCGCGCCTTTAGCTATCCCCAAGTTGGTAGCGGGGTTAGGGCGGCTACGCTAAATTTTGAGTGTGCGCCTAGTACACCTCGCCGACCTACATCTGGGCTTCCGGCAGTACCACCGGCTCACGCCAACCGGAATCAATCAACGCGAAGCGGACGTGGCTCAAGCGTTCCGTCGCGCCATCGACCGCGTGATTGCGCTCGCACCCGATGTCGTGGTCATCGCCGGTGACGTGTTCCACACGGTGCGCCCGATGAATCCCGCGATCATCGACGCCTTCACGCAGTTCGCGCGTCTCACCGCGGCGTTGCCCAATACCATCGTCGTGATGGTTGCCGGCAACCATGACCGCCCGCGCGCGACGGAAACGGGGTGCATCCTCAAGCTCTTCTCGAAGCTTGGCATCCACGTCGTGGTCGACGAGCCGAAGCGGCTTTCGTTCCCCGAGCGCGACCTGTCGATCCTCGCGGTTCCGGATCTCACGGGCCCGCGCCCCGAGCTCGCGCCCGATCTTTCCGCGCGGCACAACATCCTCGTGATGCACGGCGAGGTGGAGGGCGTGCTCCAGCACGGCGGCGATCGCGCGGCGATGGAGATCCCGCGCTCCGCCCTCGCAGCACCCCGATGGAGCTACATCGCGCTCGGCCATTACCACGTGCACCAGCGCATCCAGAAGAACGTGTACTACTCGGGATCGCTCGAATACACGAGCACGAATCCGTGGGGTGAGCTCGACGAGGAGGCGCGCCTTCGCCTGCCCGGAAAGGGATTCATCGAATACGACCTCGACCAGTCGAGACACACCTTCCATCACATTTCGGCGAGCCGTGCGCTCGTGAGCCTCGACTCGATCGGGGCGCGCGGTATGTCCGCGGCGGAGCTGGACGTCGCGATACGTGAGGCGTGCAACGATTGCGAGGGCGGGATCGAGGAGAAGATCGTACGGTTGGTGGTGCGCGACGTTCCGCGACATATCGTGCGCGAGCTCGATGCGCGCGCGCTGCGCGAGCTGAAGCGCCGCGCGATGCACTTCCAGCTCGACACACGGCGCCCGGACACGACGCGGCCGAATGGACTCGGGAGCGGGCGCCGTCCGACGTTGGTGGAGACGGTCACGTCGTATCTGCAGCGCCGGCCGCTCGATGAGGAGCTGGACCGCGTCGCTCTCGTGAAGCTCGGACTCGAATACCTGAAACTGGCAGACGACATCGAAGCGGCGGCATCCGCGGTGCCGAGAGAGTAGGTGCGCCTCAACAGCGTCGCCCTGACGAACTTTCGGCAGCACGCCGACACGCGGATCGATTTCGATTCGGGGCTGACGGGTGTGATCGGCGCGAACGGGTCGGGGAAGACGACGATCCTCGAGGCGATCGCGTGGGCGATCTACGGCACGAGCGCCGCGCGCGGCACGCGGGAGTCGATTCGCTACAACCGCGCCGGCCCGCGCGCGACCGTTCGCGTGGAGCTGGATTTCGATCTCGGCGGCCATCGCTATCGCGTCGTGCGTGGACTCACGAGCGCGGAGCTGTATCTCGACGGCGCGTCCGCTCCGATCGCGAACTCGATCAGCGGAGTGTCGGAGCTGCTCACGCGCCGGCTCGGCATGACGCGCGAGGAGTTCTTCAACACGTACTTCACGGGGCAGAAGGAGCTGAGCGTGATGGCGGCGATGGGGCCGTCGGAGCGCGCGCAGTTCCTCTCGCACGTGCTCGGCTACGAGCGGCTTCGAAGCGCGCAGCAGCTCGAGCGTACGCGCAAGAACGAACTCGTCGCGCAGATCGGCGGAATTCGTCAGGGGATGCCGGACGCGTCCATCGTCGAGCAGCAGCTTTCCGACGCGGAGCGGCGCCTCGTGTACGCACGGCAGCAGAGCGAGCTGGCGCGCGTGCGCTACGCGTCGGCCGCCGCAGTGCGGGAGTCGATCGCGCCGCGGTGGGAGCGGGTTCAGCGCGAGCGGGAGCAGCTCGCGACGCTGATCTCCGAGATGCGAGTGGCCGAGGAGGAGGAGCGCTCCGCCGCGCGCGACATGGCGCGCCTTGCGCGCGATCTCGAGGAGATCGCGGCGGCGCGCGCCGAGCGCACGGAGCTGATGCGGGAGCTCGATTCGTACGGCGAGCTCCACGCGGAGTTCCAGCGGCTCGAGCTGCTCGCGCGCGAGGAGGGGCGTCGGCAGGCGCTCATCGAGACGGGGCAGGCGCTCGCCGATGAGCTCCACAAGCTGCGCCAGCGGCGACAGAAGGTGGAGACCGCTCCGAAGCTGAACCTCGAGGTGAGCGCGTTGCTCGAGGAGCGGCGCGAGGAGCTCGAGCTCGTGGACGGGCAGCTCGAGGCGCGCCGCACGGAGTGGGTGCGCGACAGGCAGGAGGCCGAGACGAAGCGGCAGTCGCTGCGCGATCAGTACGTGGAGCTGAAACAGCAGCGGGAGCGTCTCGCGGCGGCCGGGGAGGAGGGTTTCTGCCCCACGTGCACGCGTCCGCTCGGCGTGCAGCTGCGGGGCGTGCTCGAGATGCTCGACGCGCAAATGGAAACCGTGCGCGTGGACGGGAACTACTACAAGGGCCGGCTCGAGCAGCTGCTGGACATGCCGGAGGATGTGAAGGCGCTGGACGAGCGGCGGCGTTCGCTCTTTCTCGAGGTGGCGAATCTCGAGCGACGGATGATGAAGGTGCAGCTCGCGGTCCAGGAGCTCGCGCAGCTCAGCGGCGATCTCACGGTGAAGGTGGAGCGGGAGGCATCGCTGGCGCGGGACCTCGAGGCGATTCCCGCGGGCTACGATGCGCGCCGCCACGAGCTCGTGCGGCTGGAGATCGATCGCCTCATGCCGCTCGACGCGAAGGTGACGCGGCTGAGCGCGCAGATCGAGCGCGAGCAGACGCTCACGCGCGAGCAGTCGCAGGTGCTCGCGAACGCGACGCGGATCTCGGCGCGCATCGTGGAGCTCAGGACGCGCCGCGACGCGATCACCGTGTCCGAGAGCGACTTCGCGACGCTGCGCGCGCAGAACGACAGTGCGGCGGCCGAGGTGCGCGCGGCGGAGCTCGGAGTGGTGAGCGCGGACGGGAACGCGCAGTCTGCGGCGATGGCGATGGACGTGGCGGTCGGCGCCGCGAAGGAGCGCGGCGAGCGCCAGCGGCTGCTCGGCGAGCTCACCGTGAACAAGCGCCTGCACGACGAGCTCGATCGCGCCTACACCGATCTGCGCACCGACCTGAATTTTCAGCTGCGTCCGGAGCTCTCGGAGCTCGCGAGCGCGTTCCTGTCGGAGCTCACGGATGGCCGGTACGACGAGCTGGAGCTCGACGACCAGTACAACATCCTGGTGCTCGAGGACGGGCGCCCGAAGCCCGTGATCTCCGGCGGCGAGGAGGATCTGGCGAATCTCGTGCTGCGGCTGGCGATCTCGCAGATGATCGCCGAGCGCGCGGGGCAGCCTTTCTCGCTGCTCATTCTCGATGAAATCTTCGGTTCGCTCGACGAGTTGCACCGCGCGAGCGTGCTCGAGCTGCTGCGCCGGCTCAACGACCGGTTCGAGCAGGTGATTCTCATCACGCACATCGAATCGGTGCGTGACATGCTTGATCACGTGATCACGGTGCGCTACGATCCGGAGCAGGGATCGTCGACGGTGGTGCAACACGATGGAGCGCCGGATGAGCCACTTCTTCCCGACGAGATGATGCCGGGGTTCTTCGAAGAGGCAGGGGCCGCGGACTGATGGCGATCGCGAGACCATGGCGGGCGCCGCGCCCGGACGGGCCGTACGCGGCCACGCCCGACGACCATGCGGCGCTGAATCACGTCTTCAGCGAGGCCTTCACGGAGCGCTATCGCCGCGACGGGCTCGTGGGCGTGCGCGTGCCGTTTCTGAATCCGGCGATCTGGCGCTACGCGATCGAGGATGCGAATGGCGGCGCGCTCGTGTGGCGCGACGAGCGCCATGAGATCGCGGCGTTCAACATCGTGCACTGCTCCGGGCGCGAGGGGTGGATGGGACCGCTCGCCGTGCGCCCAGACGCGCAGGGGTCGGGACTGGGCAAGGAGATCGTGCGCAGCGGAATCGACTGGCTGATGTCATCGAACGCATTGACGATCGGACTCGAGACGATGCCGCGCACGATGGACAACATCGGCTTCTATTCCTCGCTCGGATTTTCACCGGGACGGTTGACGGTCACGGTCACGATCGATGCGGCGCCGGGTGGCGAGACGCCGAGCCTGTTCGGACGGTTGAGTGCGCGAGACAAGAACGACGTGCTGATGGAGAGCAGCGAGTTGTCGGAGAGCGTACTGCCGGCGTGCGACTTCGCGCGGGAGATCGAGCTCACCGATGCGCTGGGGCTCGGCGAAACGATTCTCTTTCGCGAGGACGATCGGATCACGGGGTTCGCGCTGGTGCACACGGTACCGCTCGTGGAGGGACGCGCGCGCGACGAGACGCGTGTGCTGAAGCTTGTGCTCTCGGAGCGTGCCAGTCTCGCGAGTGCGGTGGCGACACTCGCGGATTTCGCGAAGCGAGGTGGAACGCGGCGCGTGGCGTTCAGGGTGCAGACCGAATATCTCGAGTCGTATCAGCAGCTGATCGCGATGGGCGGGCGCGTGCGGTGGACGGATCTGCGGATGGCGCTGTCGAAGTATCCGGAGGGGAAGGCGAAGGACGGGTTGTTGTGGAGTAACTGGGAGATCTAGCTCCCGTCACTCCGCGGCGAGGAGCCCCCGAAGCATAGGATATAGCCATCGGGGTCCTCGATGTAGAAGTCCTTCGTACCCCACGGAGTCGCAGTAAGCGGCTTGATGATCGTCGCGCCATTCGCTGCGCACTTCGCATAGAACGCCTCGATCCCGTCCACTCCGGCCGCCGCGTCG
>DATHJR010000221.1:0-7319 GCA_035286525.1 Gemmatimonadaceae bacterium
GCGCTCCCGCAAGTCGACTGCTGCAGCAACCTTGACGATATCGGCCTGGGTCTCGACCTGCACGCCGTTGATTGCCTGGGGGTAGTCCGGGAAGTCGGCGGTACGCAGCAGCGAGTCGAGCTCGGTCGCGATGTGCGTCAATGTCGTCATGAAGTACACGCCCGGACCGAGTTCTTGCATGTGGATAACTGTGGAGAACGTCCACAACCGGATGTGAATATCGCGGCTAACACATTATAAATCAACACATTACTGGCTTGTGCAGAAGTGGGCCGGATGGCATGCGCCATCCGGCCCACTTCGAGGACTTGCGCGACCGGTTTTCGCCCCGCTTATCGGAGGACGGCGACGGGCGACGGGTGGATCTGTTCGTCGGAACCGGGTTCCTTCGCGTCGGCAATTCTTACGCTGCCGTTGATCCGCCCACCCTCGATTACGGCAAGCGCGCGTGTGTTGATGTCGCCGATGATCACCGATGTCCCCTGCACCTCCACGCGGTCCGACGCGTTGACCGTGCCCTGCACGCGACCGCCGATCACGGCCTCTCGCGTATTGATGTCGCCTAGCACTTCGCCCTGGCGGCCGACGAGCACCTGACGTGCAGCGCGAATTCCGCCTTCAACGCGTCCTTCGATCTTCACGACACCATCAGTGTCGATGTCGCCGACGATCTTGGTGCCGGCGGCGATGATCGAGAGTGCGTTGCTGTTGGCGGATGAATTCTTGTTGTCGTCCATCCCCTTGGGTTCCTTATTGAAGATCGCCATGAGCCGGTCCCTTTTTGATGACTGATGATGCGTCGATCGCGACGCCGTGACGTCGCATCTCGAAGTGCAGATGCGGTTCGGGGATGCCTGGCGCGCTGCCCGAGAGCGCAATCACGGCGCCGGCGGCGACGTGATCTCCCTTGGCGACGCGCACTTCGCTCGCGCCAGCATAGATGGTTTCGTAGCCGGAGCTGTGCGTCAATCGAATCAGCTTGCCGAGTGTCGAATCGTCCGCCACTTCGACGACCGAGCCCGCGCCCGCGGCACGAATTTCAGTGCCGGCGGGAACGGCAATCTCGAGCGCGTGCGAAGCGGAGGGGAGCAGCGTGCCCGCCATGGGCAGGGGCCATGCGTCCGGGCGCGCGCCCGTGTCGAGAGGAGCGATGGCGGCGGCCGAGATGGGCTTGGGCTTGATCGAGGAGTCACCGATGGGTGTCATCGTCGAGCTTCCCATCATGTGCTGCACCTGCTGGAAGCGTGACGCGAGCTCGTTCAGTGACCGCTGTAGAGTGTCGACGCGCGCGACGTCGTGCTGCAAGCGCGCGACGCGCTGCGTGAGGAGCGGCACGCGCGCCGCCTGAGCCGCGAGAAAGAACCAGCTCACGGATCCAAGCGCGATGACGGTGCCGATAACGATCGCGCCTATGCGAAAGAAGCGGACCTGACGCTGCGTGAAAATGAGCGTGCGATTTGCCAACCCGCTCTCGCGCTGCACGTGAATGATCATCGCGCCCGCGTGCGGCGTGTAGATGTTCCCGTACCCGCGATCTCCCGTTTTTTCTTTATCCTCTGCCATCAAATCCGCTCACGTGATGCAAGCACGAGGTCGAGCACGCGCTCGAGGTCATCGCTCGAATAAAACGCAATTTCAATTTTGCCGCGCTCGTGATCGCCGACGGTAATGGTCACGTCTGTTTGGAGATGACGGCGAAGCTCGTCCTGTAGACGCTTCAGCTCTGCATTCAGTCCCGAAGCTCTTTCGCCACCCTTGCGCTTGGACGCACGGGAGGTCGCGGGAGTCGCGGATCCACGCGCGCGCTGTTCGACATCGCGCACAGAGAGACCCTTGGCAACCGTCTCGCGCGCGAGCTCGAGCATCTCTCGCTCGTTCGAGCTGGCCAGAAGGGCTCGGGCATGACCAACGGTGAGCTGGCCGTCGCGCAGCATGATGCGGATGGCGACAGGTAAATTCAATAGTCGCAACATGTTAGCTACTGTCGACCGATCCTTGCCCACGATCTCGGCGACTTCCAACTGAGTCAGCGCGAAGTCCGCGATGAGCCGCTGATAGCCCTCCCCTTCCTCAATCGGATTGAGGTCAGCGCGCTGGAGGTTCTCGACGAGCGCGAGGGTAAGCAGCGCGCGGTCGTCGATGTCCCTGACGACGGCCGGAATTCGAGACCATCCGATTCTGGTCGCGGCGCGAAGGCGACGCTCGCCCGCTATCAACTCGTACCCGTTCCCATCCATCGCTCGGCGCACCGTTACAGCTTGCAGAAGGCCGTTGCTCTTGAGGCTCGCCTCGAGCTCCGCCAGCTCGTCTACACGAAATTCCTTGCGCGGCTGAAAGGGGTTCGGTCGGATCTCGCTAATCGGGAGTGTGTAAGGGCTCTCTCCCGATTCTCGCTCCGCGGCGACGGGAACCGCCGGCTGTCTCGTCGCGAGGAGGGCATCGAGACCGCGTCCGAGGCGTCGTGGTTTATCGGTAGACATGTCGACGCTTCGAGGGAGAGGGTGACGAAAGCTTGGTCACAGCACCATGGGCGGTTCGACCGATGGCACTGGTGCGGGCGCGCTCTGAGACGAGTGCCGCTGCACGAGCTCCCGAGCTACGGCTAAATAGGACTGAGCGCCAACTGAGGCAATGTCGTAGAGCACAATCGGTTTCCCGAAACTGGGGGCTTCGGCCAGACGAACATTACGTGGGACGATCGTCTCGAAGACCTTGGGCCCGAAGTATTCGCGCGCGTCAGCGACGACCTGGCGGGAGAGATTCAGCCGCGCGTCGTACATGGTCAGAAGGACGCCATCGAGGGTAAGATCTGGATTTACGCTCTGCTGGACGCGGTTAACCGTGTTGAGAAGCTGCGAGAGTCCCTCGAGCGCGTAGTACTCGCACTGTACGGGGATGAGCACCAAGTCGGCGGCCGCGAGCATGTTGATGGTGAGAAGGCCGAGCGATGGGGGACAGTCAATTAGGACGTAATCGTAGCGATCGCGGACGGGAGCGAGGGCATCACGCATCGCCAGTTCGCGATTGGGGCGGTCGATCAGCTCGATTTCAGCGCCGGCAAGGTCGGGCGTGGCAGGGGCGACATCCAGGTGTGCGAACTGGATTGCACGGAGAATGATTTCGTCGAGGGAGCGCTGACCGATGAGTGCGTCGTAGACCGTGGCGGCGAGCGTTTCACCTTCGAGGCCGATGCCGCTCGTCGCGTTTCCCTGCGGGTCGCCGTCGATCAGAAGCGTGTGCTGCTCAGCCACTGCGAGACTTGCGGCGAGGTTGACTGCCGTCGTGGTTTTTCCGACCCCACCTTTCTGATTTGCGATTGCGATTACACGGGCCACGCACTACTCGGGGTCTTGGGAATGGAGGAATATAGACCTGTCAAACCGGTGAGGCTATTGTCTGTTTCACGTGGAACAAGGGAAGCGAAGATGGTAACCGTCTAATTGTTGATAACTTCTGTCCCATTCTCAGACACATCGGATCTTACGTTAAAATGCGGTTATTCCACTAACAATTGGCCTATTTCACGTCAGCAACGAATCTCCATCGCGCCATAACTGAGGCATTCACGCCCTGCTCACCCACGTTGATCGACGTCGGCGTCGCCATCTTCGCAAACCCCATCACCCTCGGCTGCACCCCGTCGGCCGGCTCTCCGGTCGTCAGTTCGATCAATTCTCCAAGCTGGCCTCCCGCCGCACGCGCCAATACCGTCGCATCCGCCGCCGCCTGCTTGTACGCGTCGGCCAACGCCACCCGCCGCAACGAGTCAGGCGCCGATGAATGGAAATCCAGCGAGCTCACGTCATTCGCACCCTTCGCGATCGCCGCATCGATGAGCGTTCCCACTTGCTCGACCTTCTTCACCTCTACCCGCACTGTATTCGTTGCCACGTATCCGGTCACCTTTGGTGCCTTATCACCCGCCTGCGGATTGTAGACCTGTTCCGCATTCAGATTGTAGTTCACGGTTGAGATCTGATCGGCCGCAATCCCCTGAGCGCGAATGGCATCGATCACGGCGCGTTGTTTGATCGCGTTGTCCGCGCTCGCCCTGGCGGCGGTCACCGCACGGGTCTGAACGCCTATCGAGATTGTCGCGCGATCGGGCACGTACCGCGCCTCCCCAGTCGCACTCGTACTGATCACGGACGGCGGCCGCAGGGGCGCCGGCATGGTGCCCGCGGGCTGCTGCTGCGCGGCGAGCGGCACTGTGACGAGCAAGCTGGCGAGAAGTGGGCGGTACATGGGAGCCTCCGGAAGAATGCGAACTCGGGCCGCCACTGCACACTGCGGCAATCGGGCTTGATTATTGTTGTTTCGCGACTAATTCGGCGGAGTATGTCGGCAATAATAGTTGTATTGCGAATAATTCTCTAGATCGCGTCCGCCGCCGTAAGGCGACGACGCTCGATCTCCAGTACCAGATTCTGCAGATCGTTCGGACTCACGCCGGGAACCCGCGAGGCCTGGGCCAGCGTCCGCGGGCGAAGCGCGCCAAGCTTCTGCCGCGCCTCCGTCGAGAGCGACCGCAGTTCATCGTAGGCAAGCGCAGCCGGCAGCGGAAAATCGCCCATGCGCTTCATCTTCTCCGCCTGGACGCGCTCCCGGGTAAAGTAGCCGGCGTACTTGAGCTCCAGCTCCGTGGTGATCAGCGCCTCGCGCTCGAGGCCCTCGCCTACGCCCGTCGCATCGAACAATTCGGCAAGCGACACGTTCTGTCGCTTCGCGATCTCGGCGATGCGCATCGCGTGTGGAAGCTGCGTGCTCCCCGCGTGCTCGAGCAGCGACGCCACCTGGTCCGGCCGCACGCTCGTGGTCTCCGCGAGCCTGCTTGCCTCCGCTTCCATGGCAAACCGACGCGCGACGATGCGCCGCTCCCGCTCCGTGAGCATGCCGAGCTCGATTGCGATTGGCGCGAGGCGTCCCAGCGCGTTGTCCTGCCGTACGGTCAGTCGGAATTCTGACCGCGATGTGAACAATCGATACGGCTCGTCGACGCCACGCGTCACGAGATCGTCCACGAGCACACCGATGTATGAACGCTCCCTGCCGAAGATCACGGGCGCGCCTCCGCGAACCGTGAGAGCCGCATTGATCCCCGCAACGACTCCCTGCGCGGCTGCCTCCTCGTACCCCGTGGTCCCGTTAATCTGCCCTGCAAAGAACAGCCCGCCGAGTGCTTTCACCTGGAGCGAGGCATCGAGCTGGGTGGGCGGGAAATAGTCGTACTCGATCGCATAACCCGCGCGCGTCATGCGCACATGCTCCAGCCCGGGAACCGAGTGCAGCATGGCGAGCTGTACGTCCACCGGCAGCGACGTCGAGAGGCCGTTCACGTATAGCTCGCTCGTGTCGTGTCCCTCAGGCTCGAGAAAGAGCTGATGACGCTCGACTTCCGGAAATCGCACGATCTTGTCTTCGACGCTTGGACAGTATCGGGGTCCGCGCGACGCGATCGCCCCGCCATACATCGCCGACTTGCCGATGTTCTCGCTAACGATCCGCTTCGTGCTCTCGCCCGCGAACGTAATCCAGCACGGAAGCTGCGGCGGATGCCGGGTTGCGCCTTCCTGCTCCCGAGGAGTATCCCAGAAGTGGGACCAGGAATAGTCGAACTGATCGATCTCGCTCTCCTGGCGGTCGAGCCTCGAATAGTCCACCGAGCGGCCATCGATGCGGGGCGGAGTGCCGGTCTTGAAACGAGCCGACACGAGTCCCAGCGCATCGAGCTGCTCGGCGAGCTGAATTGCGGGCGGATCTCCCGCGCGTCCACCTGCGATTCTGGTGTCGGTGCCAATGTGCAGCCGGCCACGAAGAAAAGTGCCAGCGGTGATCACCACCGCGGCCGCACTGAACCGGCGTCCCTCGAGCGTCTCGATGCCGGTGACGCGGCCACTCCCATCATCGATCAGGAGTCGTGCGACCGTTCCCTGAATGGTGTGTAGCGTGGGCTGCTGCTCGATGAGTGAGCGGACGGCACGGCGGTACATCCCCCGGTCACACTGCGCGCGAGGCGCCCACACCGCGGGCCCCTTGCCGCGATTGAGCATACGGAACTGCAGTGTGGCGAGGTCGGTCGCGCGCGCCATGATCCCGCCCAGCGCATCGACCTCGCGCGCGACCGTGCCCTTGGCCACGCCGCCGATCGCCGGATTGCACGACATTTGTCCGATCGTTTCGAGGGCGCTGGTCACGAGACCGACGCGCGCGCCGAGCCGCGCCGCGGCCACGGCAGCCTCGGTTCCGGCATGGCCGGCACCGACGACGATGACGTCGAGCTCGAGCTCGAAGGGGGACGAGGTCATTCGTCAAAGATACGATGAATGGACAACGACGGAATCTGTGCGCACACTTGTCGAATGCCACTCGAAATCCATGCCGATGCGCCGACCATGCTGATTCGCAAGAGCGCGTTCGAGCGCACCGGCCTGGCGCGCGCGCACTTCGATGCGCGCTACAACCTCACACCCGACGAGTTTCGCGTGGAGGGCGAGTTGATCGCCATCGGTCCGCTGTACGAAGAGGAAGCGCTGGGCGCGCTGACCGGTGAGCTCGAGGCGCTGGGATTGATCTATTTCGAAGACTTCGCGGAGCTGAGCGGCAACTGGCCGCCGTGGCTTGCGATCTTCGCGCGGGGCGCCTGAGAGCCGCTAGGGGCGGAAGGTTCGTTCCCGTTTCGGGAGGACGGCGGTGGACTCGGTGAGATGACCGTGTCGGAGAAGACCTCGCCACCCGCAGTCGTAGCACCAGCTCGTGCGAAACCAGGGCATGAGCAGATTCCAGCCGCGGGATTTCACGCGCAGCGTGGGTGTGTCGCACTCCGGGCAGCGATCGCTGTTCGGGAGTACCGCGTGGAAGAACATCGTGGCGAAGACGATTCGCGCGATGAAGATGATGCTGAAAATGATCAGGAAAAGCACGCCTTCAGACATACGTCACCTCGCGACTCTGCGGCGCGTCACTCCCTCCTCAGCCGCGCGCCGGCGGCCATGAGGCTCAGCTGAGCTTCTCCAGCTCCCGCTCGATATTGCTCCAAAGCTCGACATATGCAATACCGTCTTCGATACGCTCGATGACGACTTCGGTACCCGCGACGATAGTGGCGCCAGCGAGACCGACCGCCGGGACGCGCTGACGTGCGCCATCGTGCTCGAAGAAATTTTCGCCGGCGTGGGCAGCGGAAATGGACTGCGAAACTCGCGCCGGATGCCCCTGGAGAGCATACCGCGGATCATCGGCATGCAAGGCCGCGCTTGGCACCGCCCATCCCGCGATGAGCGCCACCACCCCGACGGCAGCGCCCAGAGCCGAAGCGCCCG
>DATHJR010000222.1:0-2693 GCA_035286525.1 Gemmatimonadaceae bacterium
GGGTGATAGCGATCTGTAGTGACCGGCGCCGCCTGCGGCGCCGCCTGCGGCGTCGCCGCGCGCAGTCGCGACACGCCCCGCGAAGCGCTCCGCGGCACCGGCGCTCCACGCTGCGCGACGATCGAGATGACCTCCTCGCGCGTGTGACCGGCGCCCACCAGCGCGACCATCTCTGCCCGCGCGCCAGCCGCGAGCGTCACTCCCGAGCGTAGGCTGAAGATCGGATCGAGCACCGCGCCCGTCGTGCCACTCAGCTCCCCGCTGGTATCGAGCGACCTCGGTCGCGCCGTCGTGCGCCCGCGCCCGAGGAAGCGCATGCGGTCCGTCTCCCACGCGAGCTTCGTCCACGCGCCGACGCTCCGTAGCGTGTGGATCACCCACAGCGGCTCGTCGTCCGTCGCGCGTAGGCGGCGCATCGCGAGCAGCGCCTGGTGCGCCTCGCACCGCTCCGTCTGCACGAAGAGCTTCGAGAAGGCCGGATGCGCCGTGTCCGCGACGAGCGTGTTGAGCACGAGCTCCGCGTACGTCGTCACGTCGAGCCTTCGCGCGCGCCCACTCAGGTTCTCTATCGTCAGCCTGCGCTCCTCGGCCGGCGCGCCCTCGACGAGCGTCACCTCGAGTACGGTGCGGATGCCATCATGCTCGCGGACGAGCGTCACGAGCCCTTCCTCCGCGATGGCCTCGTACGGATCCGCGGCGTGGCGCACGGGCTCCGCGCCGGCGGACCAGTACTCGCCGCTCTCGAGATCTCGGATGTAGAGCGCGAACGAGTCCGTCTCGCGCGTGCGATCCGGCCTGCGCCGCGTGATGGCGAGCGTCCCGAAGTGCGAGCTCCCGGTGCCGTCGTCCGAGATCGTGAGATGGTAGCGCTCGTTGGCGAGCCGATGCTCGTGCGCGACCGAGCCGGCCGTGTCGGTCATTGCGCGGCCCGAAAGGTCAGGTTGATCGTCGCGGGGAGCTGGCGCACGATCACCTCTCCGTTCGCCGACGGAGTCACTGCGTTCCCATCCACCCTCGCCGTCGCGATCGGGCTATCCACCGGGGACCGAAACGCGATGCCGCCCGGCGGCATGCGCATCGAGCCGCCGAGATGCGCGACGAGCGAGCTCCCCGTCGCGCGAACGTCAAAATCAATTGGCCCATACGGTGTGCCGAGCCCGCGCACCTTCACGCCTGGCGCCTCGCGCACCCACTTCTCTGCGATCCCCGCGCCCACCACGAGCGCGCTGTCGGACGCGCGGTCGTACGCGAACATGTCGAGCACGGAGCGAATGTAGTCCGACCCGACCCACGTGTGCGGCATGTCGCCAATGAATTTCGGCGTATCCCGGTCATGCCACACCACCTCGGCCCACTGCCGCCACGCCGATGGACGTTGCCCCGCGAAGAAGAAGTCGAGCATCGCGAGCGCGCGCTGCTTCTGGCCGAGCCGCACGAAGGTGCCAACGGTGCGCAGCTCGTAGGGGGTGTACGCGTCCCACGCATCGGCACCGAAGCGGCGTTTCTCGGAGTTGTCCCAATACTTGTCGAATGTGGCTCGGAGCGCCGTATCGGGGAGCGACGCGAGCTCGCCCACGGGCGCGATGCCGACCGTTGTCGATGTCGCATCGAAGTCGCCGAGCTCTACGGAGCCAGGGAGAAAGTCGATGTGGTGCTGCGCCATGCTCGCGCGGTACGACGCCATGATGTCGGCGCGGAAGGCGTCGCGCTTCGCCGCGTAGTCCTTCGCCTCGCTCGCGTGATGCAGCATCGCGGCGATGAACGCGGCGTCCGCGTAGCCGCGCAGCCCGAAGAGGTCGTCCCAGAACGAGTGCATCGCCTTGGCCGAGTAGCCCTCGTGGCTGATAGACTGCGGGAAGAGTCCGTGGTAGGCGCGCGCCGTGCCGTGCTCGTACTCGGGCGTCAGTCGCTGGGCGCGCAGCGAGTCCATGTAGGACACGGCGCGCGTGACATGCGGCCACATCGTCCTCAGGAAGGCGGTGTCGCCCGTGTAGCGGAAGTAATCGGCGATCGCGTAGACGAGCTCACCATGGCTGTCGTTCTCGGGCACAGGGTCGGCGCCGCGCGCGTCGACGCAGCACGGCACCATGCCGTTCGGGAACTGGTACTGCACGTACCATTCGAGAAAGTCGCGCACCGCTTCCGGATGACCGAGCCTGAGAAGAGCGGCGCCGATCATCGAGCCGTCGCGGATCCAGGAGCGCGCGTACGAGCGAGGACCGGGATGGATCTCCGCGCCGAGGTCGTTGATGAGGATGTAGGCGAGCTGCGCGCGGAGCGTTTCGCTCACGCGCGAGGCGGAAGGCGGCAGTGTGATCGTCATCCGGTTCAGGCTCGCCTTCCACGATTGCGTGACGTACGCGAGCTCGCGCGCGGCGAACGCCCTCGCCTTCGCGGTGCTCGCGAATGGATGTGCTACCATGCCGCGTATGTCGTAGGGCACGAGCACGTACACGTCGCGCGACTCGCCCGGGGGAATGGACAGCGGATAGGCCATCGCCGCCGACGCATGCTCCATCGGGTCGCGAACCTCGTGCCTCGCGGGGAGCGAGCCCGCGCGCAGCGCCTCGATGATCTCGCCCTCGTCGAACGTCGACACTCCGACGGCCGCGGGCGCGGTGAGCGGCACGACGGTCGACGAATCGTTCACGCGGAGCAGCGAGTCCTGCCATGCGATGTGGTGGATGGGTGCG
>DATHJR010000223.1:0-2226 GCA_035286525.1 Gemmatimonadaceae bacterium
GCGGGGCACCGGTCGCCGACACGGCTGACGCGCCGGACCCGGCCACGATCGAGTCGAAGACACTCCCCTTCACCTCCAAGCGGCCCGTCGCCACCGCGCGGATCTCGGTGCTGGACGAGCATGGCGAGAGCAAGCGCTCCATAGCCATGAACGAGCCGGAGCTCACGGTCGGGCGAGGCGCCTGTGATCTGAAGTTCGAGAACGATCAGTACCTCTCGCCGATTCATGCGCGATTCGTCCTCCGCGAGGGCACCCTATTCGTGCGCGACCTCGGGTCGAGCAATCGCACCTGGGTGTTCATCGATAGCCCGTATTCGCTCGCGGACACCGACGTTCTTCTCATCGGGTCTCAGATTCTCGAGTTTCAGCGCCTCGGCACTCCCCCGGCGCCGCGCGCAGATGCGGACGGAACTCGCCGCGTCGGCTCCCTGACGCCCTCGCCGGACATTGCGCGGCTCTCGCAGCTTCGTGCCGATGGCAGCGTGCGCGACAGCAAGTATCTCGCGGAGGGGCGCTCGATCGCCATCGGACGCGAGGTCGGGGACTGGACCTTTCCGTACGATCAGACGATGAGCGGCCGCCACGCCGACATTCGCGAGCTCGATGGGTCGTTCGTCATCAACGACCTCGTCAGCCGTAACGGCATTGGCGTCGCGGTGCGCGGCGAGCGCGCCCTCAAGGTCGGGCAGCGCGTGCTCCTGGGCGACCAGGTGCTCCGCGTGGAGAGTGTGTGAGATCTCTCCCGAAGTGCAAAGAGTGCACGTGAGCGCCTTTTTGCATACCTTGTATCCGTGACCAGCGCGAATCCTCAACCCGACGCCGTGCCCGGTGAAGTGATCGTGAACGTGTTCGGCCGAACCGACGTCGGCCGCGTACGCGATCATAACGAGGACGCGTTTCTCGTCGCCGATCTCACCGCGGACAACGCATCGCTGCAACCGGAGGTTCGCAAACACCTCCTTGGTAGCCACGGATCGTTGTTCATGGTCGCCGACGGACTCGGCGGTGCCGCGGCCGGCGAGGTCGCGAGCGAGCTGGCGATCCTCACCGTGCAGTCCGAGCTCCGCGCCCAATGGCGCTCCGCGCCTGAGCGCAACGCCGATGTCTTCGCACGCGCCCTCAAGTCGGCGGCCGAGGCTGCCAACGCGAAGATTTTCGCGTACGCGGTGGAACATCCGGAATCGCGAGGGCTCGGTACCACGGCGACGATCGCCGGGCTGCTCGGCGACACGCTCTATCTGGCGCAGGTGGGAGACAGCCGCGCGTATCTCGTGCGCAATGGCGTCGCGCTGCAGATCACGAAGGATCAGTCGCTCATGCAGCGACTGATCGAGGCTGGCGAGCTCACCCCGGAGGAGGCCGAGCGCAGCGAACGTCGCAATATCATTCTCCAGGCGCTCGGCCCCGAGCCCACGGTGAAGATCGATCTCACCTATCAGAAGGTGCGGAAGGGCGACACGCTCGTGCTGTGCACCGATGGTCTCTCGGGACTCGTCCGCAAGGATGAGATTGCCGAAATTCTCCAGGAAAGCAACGGTGACCTGCTCACGGCGTGCAGGGAGCTCATCGATCGCGCGAACGAGAACGGCGGGCCGGACAACATCACCGTCATCGTCGCGCGATTCGAGGGCGAGGGGCTGACGAGTCCGGATGACGAAGAGTCAGTGGGCCACGCCCCATTCCCGCTCCCGGGCGCGCAGACGCCGACGACGCCGCGCCAGCGCTACGTCGACGGACCGACGGCGCCGTTTCGTCGCCGGAATACCGAAGCCGTGCCGGCGCCACCGGAGCCCGCGCCGGTGGACGAGTCCGTTCCGGTCGCGGCGCCGCGTCCCATGAGCGCGAAAGGACGGTCGTTCCTGTTCCTGGTTGCGGGCGTGCTACTGGTGATCGCCGCGCTGCTCGTTTACCGGATCGTCAAGACGGGCGTCATTCACAGCAAGCAGCCCGAGCCCACGCATCCGGCGGCCGCCGACAGCGGCATTCGCGCGTAATTCGGGCTACTCCGCGAGCAACGTTCGCGCGCGGCGCAGGTAGAGGACGCCCCCGATCGCGACGATCGCGGCCGCCAGCGCAATACTCCACTGCTGCAACAGCAGCGTGCCGATCGTGATGTTCACACCGAGCAGCGCCGCCACTCCCGCGAAGACGCGGCGAACATCGCTCGCGAGATGCTGGCGCGGCGCGATTCCCGTGCGCGCGCGAACCGGACCCCACGCGCCGCCC
>DATHJR010000224.1:0-4059 GCA_035286525.1 Gemmatimonadaceae bacterium
CTAGTGCGACGGTCTGCGTCCAATCCCATGGAATCCCGGCGTACGCGCCCGCATACACGGACTCCAGGTCCCTCATCCGACCACTGAATGCACCCACGATCTCCACGCGCGCATCACCACGCACGAGTCGATGAAAGCCAGCCGCATCGAGTCGATTGAAGGAGTCGGCGTACGCCTGGAGCATCGCGAGCCGTTCCCGGTCGATGGGCGCAGACGGCGCGAGTGGAGGAAGCTCGCGAAGCCTGGCTCGCGAGCGGTGGAGCGTGACCTGGACGTGCCCGAATGTCGGGCCAATCAACTTCGTCGTCTCCATGAGCGAAAATCCGAGCACATCCTTGACCACCACTATCGCGCGATCGTATGGCCGCAGCGCAGAGACGCGTGCCGAGAGCGCATCCTCGATCGGTGCCGCGGTCCAGCGCGGCTCCGGACCGATCGCGCGGGTGAGCCCCTCCGCATACGACACGGTCCGCTCCCGATGCCCGAGGTCGAGACGAATGAAATACCTGCACCGCTCATACGCCATCCGGAACAGCGACGGATCGAGAAACCCCGGATTTGCCGGTGACAGTCTGTACGACGCCGCCGCCAGCGTCTCCTGAACGAGATCCTCGCCATCGAGTACCGACCCGCACATGCGTGCGCAAAAGCGATGCAGCTTTGGCCGCAACTTCCCCAGGGAATTCAGGAATCGGCTGCGCAATTCGTCCAGAACGGCATCATCTGGCGGCTCGCGGTTTTCGGACATAGCGCCCCATTTGCACCTCGCTGTATGCTACTTGCGCACGTGCATTTCTGCGAAACGCCGCTACTTCGCGTTGGGTGACTCAGACCGATTCACCGAACGGAGAGGGAGCACCCCGCGCCACCGTTATCACGCCATCGTTATCACGGTTCGTCGCGTATCTACACACACCGTCAACCCCGGGTCATCTCGTGCGACGCTCGCTCCTCATCCCTTCCGCTCTCGTCCTCACCGCGAGCTCCCTCGCCGCACAGTCCCCCCTTCCGCTCAAACACGCGCCACAACCCACCACGAGCGCAATCACGACGGGCGACCTCATGACCCGCCTGTACATCATCGCCGATGACTCGATGAAGGGGCGCCAGGCCGGAAGCCCGGAACATCAGAAGGTCACCGCCTACATCGCGTCGGAGCTCAAGCGCATGGGGCTCGAGCCGGCCGGCGACAGCGGCGGCTACTTCCAATACGTGCCGCTCGTTCGACGCCACTTCGAGCCGGGCACGTCTCTCACCGCAGGCTCCACCGCGCTGCGCCCCGATTCCGACTTCGTCCCGTTCGTTAGTCGCGGCAGCCCGCGCAGCATTGACGGCGCCCAGGTGATCTATGGTGGCGTGTTCACCGACTCGTCCACCTGGATCACCGCCGACCAGGCGCGCGGCAAGCTCGTCGTCTTCAGCCCGAAGCTCTCCTCCGGTGCGCCGCACTTCTACACCATCAGCATCCGCCCCACTAGCCGATTCGCCGGCGCCGCCGGCGTCGCGATTCCGACACTCGATCTCGCGCCCCCGGAGTACCTCGCGCGCGTCCACGCCCCCGGCCTGGCGCTCGCGCAGAACGCAACGGGTCCCGAGAGCGCCGCGCCGCTGCACCTCCTTATCACGCAGTCCACCGCGCGCGTGCTGCTCGGCAAGCCGATCGACTCACTCGCCCCCGGTACGCTCGGCCAATCGATCCACGGAACCATCAAGCTGGTCGAGGAGCCGCGCGTCACCCGCAACGTCATCGGCGTGCTCCGCGGCTCCGACGCGAAGCTGCGCGGCGAGTACGTCGCCCTCGGTGCGCACAGCGATCACATCGGAACGCGCGATGTGCCGCTCGACCACGATTCGGTACGCGCCGCCAATGAGCAGGCGTGGGAGATGCGCGGCAAGTCGCTCGACAACGAAGACCCGAGCCCGCAGCAGCGATCGCTCATTCACGTCGACGTCGACTCACTCCGAAAAAAGCACGCGCCGCGCATGGACTCCGTGTTCAACGGCGCCGATGACGACGGCTCGGGCACCGTTTCGGTGCTCGAGATCGCGCAGAAATTCGCGAGCGAACGGCCGCGCCCGCGCCGCTCGATTCTGTTCGTCTGGCACACCGGCGAAGAGCTCGGCCTCCTCGGCTCACGCTGGTTCACCGATCACCCTACGATCGCGCGCGATTCCATCGTCGCCCAGCTCAACATCGACATGATCGGCCGCGGCGACTCGGCCGATATCCTGGGCGGGGGCCCCAACGCCGTCGGGCTGGTCGGCTCTCGACGTCTCTCGACGGAGCTGGGCGATCTCGCCGAGAGCGTGAATGAGAAGACGCAGCATCCGGCGCTCCGCTTCGACTATTCGATGGATGCGCCCGGGCACCCCGAGAACATCTACTGCCGCAGCGATCACTACATGTACGCGCGCTACGGCATACCGATCATCTTCTTCAGCACCGGGCTGCATCAGGACTATCACCAGCTCACCGATGAGCCGGAGTACATCGACTACGCGCACATGGCTCGCATCGCGGGCTTCATACACGACCTCGCGCTCACGGTCGCCAACCTGGACCATCGCGTCGTCGTCGACAAGCCAAAGCCGGATCCGTTGGGCGTCTGCCGGCAGTAGCCACTCGATGTCCGGTTTCCGTGTACCGCTCCGCTACATCCAGCAGGAACGAACGGACCGCAGCGAAGCGAAGGGTGAGCGGCGCAGTGCGCGCCGCTTACCGTTCGTCCGGCGCGTAGCAGGCGCCGGACGGTGATAAGTGGATTATCTTAGTACTGAGGTAATCGTTCCGGGCCACCGCCGTCGTGCTCACGCCGCGCGCCCCTCATTGTGGCCGTGCGGCATCACCACGCTATCGCCAAGGCCGCCGGCGAGCTCATCGAGATCGCCGCCGTGGTACGCCTGCTCGCCGTGCTCGGCCCCATCGATGCCCGCGATCTCGTCGGCAAGCGAGATCCGCAGTCCGCCAAGGAGCTTGACCACGCTGAGCAAAATCACGGTGCCCACACCCGCGAGCACGATCGTCGAGAACACGGCAAGCAGCTGGACGGTGAGCTGGTGCGGGTTCCCCGCGAGCAGCCCGTCGCCACCGCCCGCATTCACACTCTTGGTCGCGAATACACCGGTGAGCAGCGCGCCCGCGATGCCGGCCACCCCGTGACACGCGAACACGTCGAGCGCATCATCGAGCTGCGTGCGCGCCCGCAGCTGCATCGCGAAGAAGCTCGCCGACGCCGCGATCACGCCGATGGCGATCGCCGCCGACGGAGTGACGAAGCCGGCCGCCGGGGTGATCGCCACGAGCCCCACCACCGCGCCCGTCGCCGCACCAACCGCGGTGCAGTGCCGGTTGCGAAACAGATCGAGCACCATCCACATCGTGAGCGCCGAAGCCGCGGCTGTGTGCGTGGTCACGAACGCATTCGCAGCGACGCCGTTCGCCGCGAGCGCGGACCCCGCGTTGAAGCCGAACCAGCCGAACCAGAGCAGCCCCGCACCGAGCACCGTGAACGGCACGTTGTGCGGCACGAGCGGCGCGCGGCCGAAATCCCGACGCTTGCCGAGCATCATCGCGGCCACCAGCGCGGAGATGCCGGCGCTGATGTGCACCACGGTGCCGCCCGCGAAGTCGAGCGCGCCGAGCGTGTGCAGCCAGCCCCCGTCGCCCCACACCCAGTGCGCCAGGGGATCGTAGATGAGCGAGCTCCAAAGCAGCGCGAACAGCAGATACGCGCTGAACTTCATCCGCTCCACCACCGCGCCCGACACCAGCGCGATGGTGATCGCGGCAAACATCATCTGGAACGCGGCGAACGCCAGATGCGGAATCGTCGCCGCATACGCCGGGTTCGCGATCGCGCCAACCTGCGAGAGCCCGGCCCACGCGAATCCCCCGAGCAACGGAGTCCCGGGTGAAAACGCGAACGAATAGCCGAAGACGACCCATTGCACGCTGATCACGCCGAGGGCGGCGATGCTCATCATGAGCGTGTTGAGTGAGCTCTTGCGCCGCACCAGGCCGCCGTCGAAGCAAGCGAGCCCCGGAACCATCAGCATCAC
>DATHJR010000225.1:0-7398 GCA_035286525.1 Gemmatimonadaceae bacterium
CGCGGGATGATCGCGTCGAAGGTTCCTTCGGGAGTGAAGGTCCCGACGTGGAGCTCGTAGATGATGAAGTCGGCCATCTCGAGTCCCGTCCACTCGCGGTCCGTCCACGTGAACGCATCCGGATCCACGATGCGCGACGCACCGTGGACGCCGTGAGGCTGCCATCGCGACGTGGGATCGGGACGCTCATCGCCGCCGTCGATACGATACGCGTAGTCGTCGCCGGCCTGCGCGCCCGGGATCGTCGCGGTGAACACACCGCGCTCATCGCGCGCGAGCGGATACTCTCCGGCCGCGAAGCCCGTGCGGATGCGCACCGTCATCTGATGCGCGTTCGGCGCCCACACCGCGAAGCTCGTCGCACCCGCCTGCGGATGCGCGCCGTACGTGAGCTGCATCTCCCGTTCGGTCGCGGTCAGCTGGCGCTCGATGCGAGCATCTTCTCGAGGCCGATCAGCGGAATCCACACCCACGTCGGCCGGTTGTTGAGCTCGTAGGAGAGCTCGTAGAACAGCTTCTCGAGCTCGAAGAGCGCGATGAGCGCCGGTGAGCTCGTGTCGCCGTAGCCTCGCAGGAACTCGTGACGCGCCATCGCCTCCCACTGCGCCGCGCGCTCGCGATCCGCGACGTCGTGCGAGGCGGCGGTGGCCGCGGCGTACGCGAAGGAGCGCAGCATTCCCGCGACATCGCGCGCGGAACTGTTGAGCGCGCGGCGTTCCTCCAGCGGGCGCGCGGGCTCGCCTTCGAAGTCGATGATCATCCAGTCGTGCTCCGTGCGGAGCACCTGGCCCAGATGGTAGTCGCCGTGGTGCCGCGACAGCGTGCCTGCCGCGGCGGGTCCGCCGAGCGAGCGAATGATGGTGTCGAGCTTCGTGAACGCTTCCACGCGGCGGCCCGCGACGTCGATCGCGAGGGGGCGCGAGCGCGCGTCCAGCCTGGGCGCGAGGCGATCGAGCAACTCGAAGCCGCGCTCGATGGAGCCCCGCGCGGCGCCGGCCCAGCGCGCGACGTCGGCGGCCGTCGCATCCCTCGGCGCGAAGGCGGGATCGTCGGTAGGCGATGCGAGCGCGCGATGCAGCTCGGCGGTGATTGCGCCGAGCTGCCTGGCCTCGGGCCCGAACGGATCGTGCTCGAGATCGCCGTCGCTATGAACAAAGGCTCGCGCGCGGGCGAGGGCGTGGGCCCAGCCGTCCATCGCGTCGGCGACGAGTCGCGAGAGCATCCCCGCGACGGTACGCACGCCGTGATGGTCGATCACGAGCACCGCGTACAACTCGGGCGTGTGGCGGAAGCTGGTGTGCGCGGTGAGGTACCGCGCGATCTCCACGTCCGGGCTCTCGCCGCGCTCGAGCCGCCGGAAGAGCTTGAAGATCGCCGACTCGCCGAAGACGATCGAGCTGTTGCTCTGCTCCCCGCCGATCACGTGCGACGCCCCGCTGAGCCGCGGCCCGCTGCGCGCCGTCACGCGCTCGGAGTGAAGCGACGCTCCGTCGCCCGGAAAGTGTTCGCCCTCCGACAGCGCGCGTGCGATGCGCGCCCGGAATGCGGGGTCGTCGATCGCGTCGAACAGCAGCCCCTTCACCACCGCGCTCTCGACGAGCGCCAGCACCGCCGCGGGCGCGTGCACGCGACTCATCTCGCGCTCGCGCACCGAGAGCGGAAGCTGGTAGCTCGTCGTAGATGCGTCCTCCAGCGTCACCTCGATGCGCGCGACCGCCCACCGCTGCCCATCGCCCGATACCGGAATCACATCGACGATGCGCGCCTCGAACGATTGGTGTGCCTTCTCGCCGAACCAGCGGCGCTCGCGAAGGAATTCAGCGAGCGTCGCCGAGTCGATGGACCGAAGTGCGTGCGGGTCGAGCGCGTTCTCCAATACGCCCGCCACGGTGAGCGTCAGCGTCTGACCTCCCCGCGCCGCTCGGGCGCTTCCTCGGGGGACGTGAGCTTGAACCAGTAGAAGTTGTGCGGCCCGAGCGCAAAGAGATAGGGATTTTCACTGATGGGCGGGAAGCGAATGTTGCCGATCATCTCAACCGGCACCATGCCGATGAAGCGTTGGAGATTGATGCGCGCGGGCTGCACGAAGCGCGACAGATTGTTGACGCAGAGGATCGTCTCCCCCTCGTACGCGCGCAGGTACGCGAGCACGGAGCGATTTTCCGGCAGCAGCATCTCGAAGGAGCCGCGCCCGAAGGCGCGGTGCTGGGTGCGGACCTTCACGATGCGGCGCATCCAGCGCAGCAGCGACGTCTGCGTGCGCTCCTGCGCCGCGACGTTCACCCCCTGGTAGCCGTACGGCGGATCCATGATCAGCGGGAAGTAGAGCGCCTGCTGGTCGGCATCGGAAAAGCCGGCGTTCCATCCGCCGTTCCATTGCATCGGCGTCCGCACGCCGTTGCGATCGCCGAGGAACACGTTGTCGCCCATGCCGATCTCGTCGCCGTAATAGATGATCGGCGTTCCCGGCATCGTGAGCAGGAGCGCGTTCATCAACTCGATCTGCCGGCGGCCGTTGTCGAGCAGCGACGCGAGGCGTCGGCGGATGCCGATGTTGATGCGCATGCGCGACTGGCTCGCGTACTCGCGGTACATGTAGTCGCGCTCCTCGTCCGTCACCATCTCGAGCGTGAGCTCATCGTGATTGCGGAGGAAGATCGCCCACTGGCACTCCTGGGGTATCTCCGGCGTCTGCGCGAGAATCTCGACGATCGGGCTGCGGTCCTCCTTGCGGATCGACATGTACATGCGCGGCATGAGCGGAAAGTGAAACGCCATGTGGCATTCCTTTCCACCGCCGAAGTACGGAATCACGTCGATCGGCCACTGGTTCGCCTCGGCGAGCAGCAGCTTGTTCTGAAACTCCGCGTCGAGCGCCGCGCGAATCTTCTTCAGCACCTCGTGCGTTTCGGGGAGGTTCTCGCAATTCGTGCCGTCGCGCTCGATGAGATAGGGGATCGCGTCGAGTCGCATGCCGTCGACGCCCATGCGAAACCAGAAGCGCATCACCTCGATCACCGCCGCGAGAACCTCGGGATTGTCGAAGTTGAGGTCCGGCTGATGGCTGAAGAAGCGATGCCAGTAGAACTGCTCGGCCACCGGATCCCACGTCCAGTTCGAGACCTCGGTGTCGGTGAAGATGATGCGCGCGTCCTTGTACTTCGTGGGATCGTCCGACCATACGTACCAGTTGCGCTCCGGCGATCCGCGCGGCGACGTGCGCGCGCGCTGAAACCACGCGTGCTGGTCCGAGGTGTGGTTGATGACGAGCTCGGTGATGATGCGGATGTTGCGAGCGTGCGCTTCGTCCAGCAGCCGCTGAAAGTCCTCGAGCACGCCGTACTGCGGATGCACCGACTCGTATTCCGAGATGTCGTAGCCATCGTCGCGAAGCGGTGACGGATAGAACGGCAGCAGCCACAGCGTGTTGACGTTGAGCGACTGGATGTAGTCGAGCTTTTCAATCAATCCCGGAAAATCACCGAAGCCATCGCCGTTGCTGTCGCGAAATGCCTTGACGTGAATCTGGTAGATGATCGCGTCCTTGTACCAGAGCGGGTCGTTGGCGGAAATCGGTGGAGTGGATCGATCGGGCATCGGCGGTTGACGGGGGCGGGGGCGCGAAATCAGCGCTGAAGCCGGAGGATATGCCCCGGCTGAAGAGTGGGATCGAGTCGAACATAGTTGCGCGCACCGCGCCAGCTGTAGCGCGCGCCGGTGAGCAGATCCTCGACGATGTACGGCATGTCGGGGTCAAGCCCGAGCTCGGCGAGCGGCACCGTGACGACCGTCTCCTGCGCGCGCGAGGGATCGAGGTTCGCGATCACGAGCAGATCGTTCCTCCATCCGGGCGCCGTCTTGGTGAAGAACAATACCTGTGCGTTCTCGGAGTCGCGGAAGGTGAGGTTGTTCATGCGCTGCAGCGCCGGATTGTCGCGGCGGATCGTGTTGAGCAGCTTGATCTCGCCGTTCAGGTTCCCGGGCGCATTCCAGTCGCGAACGCGAATCTGGTATTTCTCCGAGTCGAGATACTCTTCGCTGCCCGGACGGACGGGCGTGTTCTCGGCGAGCTCGAAGCCGCTGTAAATGCCGTACAGCGGCGACATCGTCGCGGCGAGCAGCAGCCGCACGCGGAACGCGGGGCGCCCGAAGTGCTGCAGATATTCGTGGAGAATGTCCGGCGTGTTCGCGAAGAGGTTGCCGCGCATGTACTCGAGCGACAACGCATTGTGCATCTCGGCCCACCAGGCGTGCAGCTCGACCGCGCTGTTCTTCCAGGTGAAGTACGTGTACGACTGCGTGAAGCCAAGCTTCGCGAGGAGCTTCATAGTGCGGGGACGCGTGAACGCCTCGGCCAGAAAGACGACCTCGGGATACTTCGCGTGAACCTCGCCGATCACCCATTCCCAGAACGCGAATGGCTTCGTGTGCGGGTTGTCCACGCGAAAGGTGCGCACGCCGTGCTCGATCCAGAACAGGAGGATGTCACGACAGGCGTTCCAGAGTCCTTCGCGGTCATCGCACCAGAAGTTGAGCGGGTAGATGTCCTGATACTTCTTGGGCGGATTCTCGGCGTACTTGATCGTGCCGTCGGGGCGCACGAAGAACCACTCCGGGTGGATCTTGAGCCACGGGTGGTCGGGCGAGCACTGCAGGGCGTAGTCGAGCGCGATCTCGAGGCCGAGCTCCGACGCGCTGGCGACGAGGGCGTCGAAGTCGTCGATCGTGCCGAGCTTCGGCTCGATGGCCGTGTGGCCTCCGGCCTCGCTCCCGATCGCCCACGGGCTGCCGAGATCGTTCGGGCCCGCGGCGAGGGAGTTGTTCGGTCCCTTCCGCGCGGTGATTCCTATCGGATGTATGGGCGCGAGATAGACGACGTCGAAGCCGAGCTCCGCGATGCGCGGCAGTGCGAGCGCGGTGGTGAGCAGGGTGCCGTGCCGCGCGGGATCCGTGGTTTGCGATCGCGGAAAGAGCTCGTACCACGATGCAAAGGCGGCGCGCTCGCGATCGACCCACACCTCGAGCTCGCGCGAGTAACTCGTGAGATCGGGCGGCGAATAGTTGTCGTCGACCAGCGCGTGCAGTTGCACATCGAGCGCCGCCGTCACGCGCTCGGCATGGGGCACCCGCGGGTCGCGGATCACGAGCGCCGCGGCGCGCAGCTCGTTGCGCGCGTCGCCGAAGCGCGCGCGGCGCGCGGCGCCATCGATGAACTCGGCAACCTCGAGCAGCTCCGACGAGACATCCAGCCCTGCACCAATTTTTTTCTCGAGCTCGCTGCGCCAGGTGCCGAAACGATCCGTCCACGATTCCACGGTGAAGACCCACCGTCCAGCCCGGTCCGCCCGGAATCCGCCGAACCACTGGTCGGCGTTCTGGTCGTAGTACATCGGGGCGGTGCGCCATTCCTCATCCGCGGGCCCGCTGTAGCGGATGCGAGCATCGAGCAGATCGTGGCCGTCCTTCAGGATGTCGGCGCGAACCTCGACGGTCTCGCCGACGACGCGCTTCACGGCATAGCGACCGCAATCCAGCTCGGGCTTAACGCATTCGATCACCAGCGGCGCTGGTGTGCGCGCTGTCGTCACCTTCGTCGAGCGTCGCCGTGTTGTGGAGGAAGCCATTTCGGAGGTTCGGGAGAAACGAAGTCCGCGGAGAACGCACGCGCGGGGAAAGATATGCGAATCGCGGCCGCGGGCGACGGCGGGCTAACTTTCGCAAAACGCAGGCCCTTTGCGGGGCCCACCCTGATCGTGAGGAGCGCACGGCATGCGAGGGATTCAGATCAAGCGGTACGGCGGGCCGGAGGTGCTCGAGTATGGCGAACTCCCCGATCCGGTGCCCGGCCCCGGCGAGGCGCTGGTTCGGGTGCGAGTCGCGGGGGTCAACTTCACCGATGTGTATCAGCGCGTGGGCACCTACAAGGGCGCGCTTCCCTTCACGCCTGGCGTCGAGGGCGTTGGGGTCGTGGAGAAAATCGGCAGCGGCGTGACGGACGTGAAGGTTGGCGCGCGGGTGGGCTGGGCGATGATCAAGGGTGGCTACGCGGAGCTGGTTGCGCTTCCGGCGGAGCGGCTCGTGCCGATTCCCGACGACATCGAAGATCGCACGGCCGCCGCGCTCCTGTTGCAGGGAATGACCGCGCACTATCTGCTCACCGATTGTTATCGCGTGCAGAAGGGTGAATGGATACTCATCCACGCGGCGGCAGGCGGAATGGGGCTCCTGTTGACGCAGATCGCGCGCGGGCTTGGCGCGCGCGTCATCGGCACCACCTCTACTGAAGAGAAGGCGGCGCTCGCGCGCGAGGCGGGCGCGGATGAGATCGTGCTCTACACCAAGGAAGATTTTCAAGGGGCCGCGCGGCGTATCACGGGTGGCGAGGGTGTGAGCGTCGTCTACGATTCCGTTGGCAAGACGACCTTTCTGAAGAGCATCGAGTCGCTGCGCGTGCGCGGATACATGGTGCTCTTTGGCGCCTCGAGCGGACCGGCGCCGACCATCGATCCGATGATCCTCTATCACAACGGCTCGCTCTTTCTCACGCGGCCGACGCTCGGAAACTACGTGAGCACGCGCGAGGAGCTGCTTCGGCGCGCCGGCGACGTGTTCGCGTGGGCGGCGAAGGGCGAATTGAAGGTGCGCGCGGTGCACGACTATCCGCTCGCCGATGCGGCGAAGGCGCACGCGGATATCGAGGCTCGGCTGACTACTGGCAAGATCCTGCTGACGGTCTGAAGTTCCGCGCGTATCTTCACCGCAATCCAGCGGAGGATTCGGGATGCCTGACGCCATGGTACTCGTAGCAGCTGCTTCGATGGTAGGGGGCCTCTATCAACTCTGGGCGAAGGGGCCGTACGTGCCGAAGGCTCCGAAGAAGACGCCTCTCGAAGATTTGAACGAGGCCAGGCACGCCGAAATCGTTCGGATTGCGAGCGCAGAGCAATCAATCGAGCCGCCTCTATCCGTGCGCATTCCCGATGATGAGCGGCTCGTCATTTTGATACCCGTCATCTTCAACGAGTGCGTCTCAACGAAGCGCATTCGTCGCGTCGCGCGCGCGGCGAGAAGGGAGCTCGTTTGGCCACACGCCAACAGCTCGGGCAAGAAGTTGATCATATCGCCCGTGGATGCCGGCACGCTTCTGCTCACCCGCCGGCGATTCATCTTCACGAGCGCAAGACGGCTGCGGGAATTTCCACTTGCCGAATTGACGCACTTTTCCACCTGCCGAACGGGCGTCGCACTCGCCACACGCGGGCGCAACGGCGTTGCATACTTCACGGGACTCGAGAATCTGATAATTCGATTCCCGGTGGCGCCAGAAGCTCGGCAAGTGGCACCCGCGTTATTCATGGATTCGGTTCTCAACGGACAGGACGTAGAGGAAATTCTGCA
>DATHJR010000226.1:0-11171 GCA_035286525.1 Gemmatimonadaceae bacterium
GACGATTGCGATCACCCACAGCGCGAAGGACCGCCAGAGCCGATGGATGGCGAGCCACGCCGCGACGGCGATGTCCACCGCGAACAGCACGGGCGCGCCGAGCCAGCTTACGAATTCGAACGCGCGCTCGCCGCTCTCGCTTCCGTGGAGCTGCAGCCAGGTGAGAACGGCGACGTCGAGCTGCGCGAGTTTGCCCGTCTCGCCGAATTCGTCGGCGAGCGCCGCGAATCCAAAGAGCAGGAGTCCGATCGTCGCGAGGATGACGAACAGCCCGAGCCCGACGGACGCCGATTCACGCTTCGGGAGAGATTCCGGCTTTGCAGTACCGCGCGCGGGCGCCATGATCAGGGCTTGGTGATCCCTGAGCTATCCTTGATTCCTGCCTTCATTTCCGCACGCTTTTCTTGCAGCTCGGCTGCGGCAGTCTCGTGATGCACGCCGATCACCTTGCCGGTGATCGCGTTCACATTCACCTCCTGGATTCCCTCGCGCTTCGCCACCTTCATGTCGAAGGAATAAATCAGGCGGCCGTGCTCGCGCTCGAGCTCTTCCGATGCGACCGTACTGTGCGGAACAGCACGCAGGGCGATTACACGTGCGGAGTCGAGCGTAATCTTTGCGGCTGCCGCGAGCTTCGGATCTATTTTCGACGAGACTGCAACGCCCTGTTGCGCATTGGCGAGAGCTGCGGATGCAACGAGAAGCGCGCCGGCAATGATTGGTGCGGAAAAACGGACCATGGTGACCTCACATCGGATTGATGAATGGATGCTAGGCCGCAGACCTGACGAACCGATTACAGCTGTCTGCGCAAGTCGATCGATCCAGTGGCGGAGAGCCGGAGTGAGGAGCTGACATGGGCGAGTGGATGAACGCACCTGCCAACGCGTATCGCGCCCTGATCGCCGCTACGGGAGCGCGCCTCAACACGCGCGCCTCCTTCCAGCCGACGCGCTTCGTGTGGAGTCGCGCGTTGGCTCTGCTGTGCGATCGCAACGGCGGCTTCAGCTTCGTGAGAACGCAGCGCGGAGGCGGACGCGCCGCGCTCCGATTCGAGCCGGATGCGTACGCGGGCATCCGCGACGGCGACCTCGTATGGGTTCGCCTGACCGCTCTGCCGCAGTTTCTCGAAGAGGTGATGCCGCACATCGGCGCCCGGTTCGCGCTCGTCACGGGCGACGAGGACTGGTCCATCCCGTCCGGCTTCGAAGGCGCACGCGACATCATTGCCAATCGAAATTTGGTGTGCTGGTTCACCCAGAACTTCGATGGCACCGATTCCAGCGGCAAAGTCCATCCGATTCCTATCGGGATCGACTTCCATACCATCAGCAGCCGGCGCAGATGGGGACACTGGCAGGCGACGCCGCAGCAACAGGAGGCCGAGCTGGACGCGTTGCGCGCGGTCATGCCCGCGAACGCCGACCGCCTCGTGCGTGCGCATGCAGACTTCCAATTCAACAAGCGCGAAAATCCCTTCGGTGGCGAAACGCGCGACAGCGTGGAAGCAACGCTGCGCGACAATCCGAACGTTGACTTTCAGCCTCGCAAGGTGTCGAGAAGCGAGCTATGGCGACAAAAGACGCGCTACGCCTTTGTCGTAAGCCCGCACGGCCACGGTCTCGACTGCCATCGAACGTGGGAATCCCTCGCCCTCGGCAACATTCCGATTGTCAAACGATCCTCGCTCGACCCGCTGTACGAGGGGCTGCCGGTGGTCATCGTGGATGACTGGCGGGAAATCACGGCCGATGCCCTGCGTAGTTGGCACGCCCAGCTCGGAGCGACCTGGGTCGGTGCGGGAGTTCAGGAGCGGCTGAGCAACAACTATTGGATCGCGCGCGTGCGCCGAATCCTGGGCGAGGGCCTGGCCGGCGATCATTAGACGCCGCTAATGATGGCGGACGCATTGACAAAAAGTTACAATAGCCCTTACGTCTGCCACCGGCGGACGCGAGCGAGCGCCGCCGGAAGCCTGTTTTGATGCATTTCCCCCCCGTCTGTCCGCCGCCTTACTGACCGGAGTGTGATGTCGCGCACGCTCCGGATCCATCACTCTCCCTGGAGGCTTCATGCAGGACGTTCACACGTCGAGGCTACGCACGCGCATTGCCATCACGCGATGCCTGGTAGCGCTCGGCGCTGGTGTCATCGCCGTCGCCTGTTCCGATCCTTCTACCGCACCGCAACCTCGCGTTTCTGAAGCCCTTGGTTCTCCCGCTGGTATTGCCGGCGGCAAGATCTTTCTCGGCGGCGGTCCGTGGGGCGTTGACGTTTCCAACAACGGACTGGTGTACGTCACGCAGCTGGGTTCGGGTCAAGTGGCCGTCTCGAGTATCAGCGCGCAGACGATCAGCGCGGAGATCGGAGTCGGGACCGTACCGACCGGTGTCGTGTTCGCGCCGAATGGACGAACCGCGTATGTGGCGAATCAGTTCGACGGCACGTTGGGCGTGATAGATGTTGCCTCGGGCGTTCAAATCGCGACGATTCCACTGCCGAACGGGGCCCTCCCATTTGCCGTGGCTGTGTCCCCCGACGGCAATCAGATCTTCATCGCGTCGAACCAAACGTCGGTGTTCGTCGCCGATGCGCACACGTTGGCGATCGTGGACGCAATCCCGGTGGACGAAGCGCCGAACGCCTTCGCGCTCAGCCCGAACGGGAAGCATTTCTTCGTGAGCTCCTTCGCGGGCGCAACGGTGACGGAGTTCAGTATCGCCTCCCACGCCGTCGTGAGGACATATTCCACCGGCGGAGCGCCGCAGGGGTTGACCACGAACAAGAAGGGAAACGAGCTGTATGTGGTGAATGAGAGCGGGTACGTGACGCTCTTCAGCACGGCCACTGGAGCAATTCTCAGGATTCTAACGCTGGCAGCCGGTGGATTTGGCGCGGCGGTCACAGCGGATGACGTTCACCTCTACATTACCGAGCCTGACATTGGAATCGTACAAATTGTCAATTTGCAGAACCGCAAGATGCAGGGCGCGATCAACGTCGGCGGTCAGCCGCGTCGCGTCGCCTTCAACTCTACCGGAAAGGTGGGCGTCGTCGCGAACCAGGATGGCTACATCACGTTCATCAAGTGAGCTCGATGGGCTGGTGACATCGTCCGGGCAACGAAGCTGATGGAAGTTCCAGACACCAACCCGGGCGACGCGGCGGCCGACTCCGGCCTGTCGCGACGGGAATTCCTGTTGCGCGCCGGCCAGATTGGATGGACGTTCTCCGTTCTCGGATCTCCCTTCGCTCGCCTCGCCGTGCCGGCGAATCGACGATTGGCGCCGTGGACGAATTCTGCCGCCGCGACCGCGGAGATGTCGCCCGCGGATCTGCTCGCGGGCTTTCAGTGGAGAGAGCTCGGCCCATTCCGCGGCGGGCGCGTCGCAGCGGCCACCGGTGTTCCGGGCCGGCCCGACGAGTTCTACTTTGGCGCCGTCAACGGCGGCGTCTGGAAATCCATCGACGCAGGCCGGATCTGGGAGCCGGTGTTCGACTCACAACCCGTGGCATCGATCGGCGCGATCGCGGTGGCTCCGTCGGCGCCCGATGTCGTGTACGTTGGAAGCGGCGAGTCGACGCTGCGCGACTCGGCCGGCTTCGGGAACGGCATGTACAAGTCCGTCGATGCGGGCAAGAGCTGGACGCATCTCGGACTCGCCGACACGCAGCACATAGGGAAGATCGCTATCGACCCGCACAATCCCAATATCGTGTTCGTCGCGGCGATCGGGCATCTCTACGCGTCGAACACGGAGCGCGGCGTGTTTCGATCGCGCGATGGCGGCGCGAGCTGGCAGAAGGTGCTCTACAAAAATGCGGATGTCGGCGCGGTCGACGTCGTGATCGACCCGACGAACTCGAAGGTCATCTACGCGGGACTCTGGAACACGCGCAGGCCGCCGTGGTTCACTTACTCTCCCACGAACGGTCCAGGCGGCGGCATCTACAAGTCGGTTGACGGCGGAGCCACGTGGAAGCAACTCACCGCGGGGCTGCCGCGCGAGGGGATCGGCCGCACCGGCATCGCGGTGTCCGCCGCGAATCCGCTGCGCGTGTACGCGGTGGTGGATTGCCTGTTGCCCGAGGGATCGCCCGCGGCCGCGGCTCCGGTTGCGGGCGGAACGTCGGACAAGCCGCAGAAGCGACAGGGAGGCTTCTTTCGCTCCGACGATGGCGGCACGTCATGGACTCGCCTCTCGAGCGACGAGTCGCTGTGGGGACGCGGATGGTACTTCGGCAAGCTCGCCGTCGATCCGAAGGATCCCGATCTCGTCTACGTCAGCAACGTGTCCGTCTCGCGCTCGCACGACGGCGGAAAGAGCTGGGTGCCTCTTCGTGGATCGCCGGGCGGCGACGACTACCATCAGCTGTGGATCTCTCCCAACAACTCCAACATCATGATCGTGGCGAGCGATCAGGGTGCGATCATCACCCACAATGCGAAGGGTGATCCGAAGAAGGTGACGTGGAGCTCGTGGCTCAATCAGCCCACCGCGCAGATGTATCACATCTCGGTCGACTTCCGCTCGCCGTACTGGGTGACCGGCGCGCAGCAGGATTCGGGTGCGGTCGCCGTGCGCTCGCGCGGAAAGTTCGCCGAGATATCGACGCGAGACTGGGAACCGATCGGCCCCGGTGGGGAGAGCGGCTATACCGCCGGCGACTCGCTGCACCCCGGGATCGTGTTCGGTGGAACAGGCGAGCGCTGGAATCTCGAGACGAACGCGCAGCTCAAGGGAACCAAACCGCCAAAGGCGCGCGAAACCGTTCCCGAGCGCGCGGACTGGACGCAACCGCTCGTGTTCTCGAAGGCCGATCCGCGCGCGCTGTACTACGCGAGCCAGTTCGTCTTCAGGAGCACGGACGGCGCCAAGTGCTGGACGCAGTTGAGCGGCGATCTCACTCGCGCCGATCCGGGAGTGCCGCCAAATCTCGACGCGGCGGCCGCGGCGCACGTCGATCGCAACGCCAAGCGAGGCGTCGTCTACACCATCGCGCCCTCACCCCTGTTGGCTCCGATGGTCTGGGTAGGCACAGATGACGGCGCGATTCAGTTGACGGTCGACGACGGCAAGAGCTGGCAGGATGTGACACCAGCCGCGATCACGGCGTGGAGCCGCGTGACGATGATCGAGGCCTCGCACTTCGATGCGAAGGTTGCATACGCGAGTGTGGACCGGCACCAGCTGCAGGACTTCGAGCCATACCTCTATCGCACGCGCGACATGGGCAAGAGCTGGCAGCGCATCACCACGGGACTGCCGCGCGGAGTGTACGTGCACACGGTGAAGGAGGATCCCAAGAAGCAGGGACTGCTCGTGGCGGGCACCGAGCGCGGCGCCTTCATGTCGATGGATGACGGCGAGTCCTGGCAATCGCTCCAGCTGAATCTCCCAGTCACATCGGTGCGCGACTTCGAGATCTACGACAGCGACATCATCGTCGGCACCCACGGGCGCGGCATCTGGGTGATCGAGGACATCAGCCCGCTGCGCCAGCTCGATGCGACCGTCCTGGCGTCGGATGCATATCTCTTCAAGCCCACCAGCATCGCGTCCGCGGTTCCGGGCGACGAGAACGGCACGCCGCTGCCGAAGGATGAGCCGCACGCGGACAACCCGGTGGAGGGCGTCGTCATCTACTACTATCTCAAGGCGGCAGCCGCGGGCCCGATCGCGCTCGACATACTCGACGCGCAGGGCGCCGTGGCGTCGACGATCCCCGCGAAGCCGGATTCCTCGGCGGCCGCGGCCTCGCGACGCGATGGCATCCCCAGGATCACGGCGCTCTGGGAGATCGCGCCAGAGCCGCCGCTCTCCATCGCGGCCGGACTGCATCGCGCGGTCTGGCCGACGATCATTCCGCCGAGCGAGAATCCTGCGGCGCCTGTAGAGGAACAGCGCGCGCGGGTTCGCTCGGGCGCGTTCAGCGCGCGCCTCACCGTCGCAGGGAAGAGCTACACGCAGAGCTTCAACGTCACGGAGCGGCTCTCGAGCGAGTGAAGCGCTGCTTCCTCGCTACAGCACCGGGTGAAGGTTGCGGCCACGCAGCCGCTCGTTGAACGCGGGCACGTCCTGCTTCAACAGCTGATCGACCTGCGCCTTCACCTTCGCGAGACGGTCGTGCAGCAGCTGCGCGACCTCCTTTTGCGAAGTGGTCGGAGCGAAGTCCGAGCCGCCAACCGACTCCGCGAGATACAGCAGTTGCTCGGTGATCTGCGCCGGCCAGCGAACCGCGTCCTGGCCGCGACCGGTGAGCTGCATCTGATACAGCTGCCGCTCGATGCCCACCAGCTTCTGCGATAGCTCCTTCGTGGATTGCTTGACCTCGGCGAGCGTACTGTCTTTCTCCGACAGCTCCGCGAGACTCGAGAGCTGGCCGCGCACCATCTCGAGCGAGTTGATCTGCGTCACGACGTCGTTGATGTCCGCCACGATGCCGGTCTCGGTTTGCATCTGCGCGGCGATCGTCTGGTCGCTCCCTCCCGAGGCCGGATCCTTGAGGATCACGAGCGGCTGCGACTCCTGATTGCCCGCATAGCGAAGCGTCACGGTGTACGTGCCTGGTGGCTCGACCACCGCGTACCGGCCGATTCCGGGAGCATCCTTCCCCGCTTCCTGCACCTCGAACCACTCGGAGTAAATCGGACTCGCGCGAACCGTGGCCTGCTTTGTCTTCTCGCTGTGCAGGTCCCAGTACGTGCGATTGAGCCCGGGCTTTGCGGGCGCCTTCAGCGTTCGCACGATGGCTCCCCCGGCATTCGCGATGGTCAGCGTCACGCTGTCCTTGGTCGAGCTGTCCTTCGCGGGGCGGTTGATCCAGAAGTTGAGCGCCGCGCCCTTCGGCGGATTCTTGCCGGCGACGATGTCATCCATCTCCGTGAACGGATCGGCGATGGTGCGGAACCGGTACTGATCGCGCGGCTTCAGCAGCGTGCTGGGCTTGCTCGCGACGGCCGGAGTCCACTGCTCGAGCGGCGTCAGGTCATCGAGGATGTAGAAGCCGCGCCCGTACGTCGCGACGACGAGATCGTGGAAGTGCGGCTGAATCGTTATCCAGTAGACTGGCGCGTGGGGAAGGTCGTTCTGCAGTGGCTGCCACTCGCCGCCATCATCGAACGAGACGTACAGCCCGTTCTCGGTGCCGAGGTAGAGCAGTCCCTTGCGCACGGGGTCTTCGCGAATGACGTGTGCGTACGACATCGGCGTCTTCGGAATGCCCTTCACGATCAGCGTCCAGCTCTTGCCGTAGTCCGTCGTCTTGTAGACCCACGGATCGCGGTTGTTCACCTGGTGCCCGTCGACCGTGATGTAGGCGGTGCCGTCGGTGAACCGAGAGGCCTCGATGTTGTCCACCGTGCCCCACGCGAGCATGCCCGGAATGTTTGCCGTCACGTTGCTCCAGATCTTCCCGCCGTCGCGCGTGAGCTGCACCAGTCCGTCGTTCGTTCCCGCCCAGATCTCCCCCTTCGTAATCGGCGACTCGGCGATCGCGAACACGACGTCGCCGTACTCCACGCCGATGTTATCGGGCGTGAGCCCGCCCGAGATTTTCTGTTTCGACTTGTCGTTGCGCGTGAGGTCGGGGCTGATCGCGGTCCAGCTGTGTCCCCCATCCGTGGTGGCGTGCACGAACTGGCTGCCGACGTAGACGGTGTTGTGATCGTGCGGCGAGATCGTGAGGGGGAAGGTCCACTGGAATCGGTACTTGACGCTGTCGGCCGGCGTCCCCGTCGTCGACTGCGGCCACACCTCCACGGAGTGGATGCTGTTGGTGCGAACATCAAACTGCGTCACGATTCCGCCCACGGAGCCGCTCCCCGACGCGCTCGACCAGACGAGATTCTCATCGACGGTGTCGGGCGTCGCCCATCCGCTCTCGCCGCCGCCAACCGACTTCCACTGGCCGCGCCAGATCCCGACATCTCGGCCGAAGAACTCCTGCTTCGAATTGCTCGGACCCATCGCGGACTCGCCGTCCTGCTTGTTCCCATACACGTAGTAGGGCACCCGATTGTCGACGGTCACGTGGTACATCTGTGCGATCGGGAGCTGAATGCGGTTCCACGTGCGACCGCGCGTCGTCGTGATGCCCAGGCCACCGTCGTGCGCCACGGCGAATCGGTCGCCGTTGGACGGATCGAACCAGATATCGTGATGATCTCCGCGCGGAACCTGCTCCTGCGGGAGGTCGATCATCGTCGTGCCGCCGTCGAGCGTCTTCGTGAAGTTGGACGCGAGGAAGTACGCCTCGTTCGGATTGTCGGGCTCGACGCCCATGCGATCGTAGTACGCGGTGCGTCCCGCCGGCTGCAGATCGCTGCTCACGAGCTTCCAGTCCTTGCCGGCGTTATCGGAGCGAAACAGGCGCCCCGAGTCCGAAGGCTGTCCCTCGCGCGGCACGCCATCGCCGGTCTCGATCTCCGCATAGACGCGCTCCGGCATCGCGGCGCTGATGCCGAGTCCGACCTTGCCGTACGATCGCATGGGAAGACCGTGTCCGACGAATCGCGTCCACGTCGTACCACCATCGGTCGTCTTCCAGATCGAGCTTCCCGCGCCGCCGCTCGTGCGGCCCCACGTGTGAATCTCGATCTGCCACATCGCCGCGTAGGCGATGCGCGGGTTCGACGGATCGAGGAGCACATCGATGCCGCCGGTGGAATCGTTCACGAAGAGCACACGCTCCCACGTCTTGCCGCCGTCGACCGTGCGAAAAATGCCGCGCTCCGGCTGCGGACCGTACGCGTGACCGAGCGCCGCGACGAGTGCGCGGTCTGGATTCGTTGGATCGACGGCGATGCGCGCGATGCGGCCGGTCTTCTCCAGCCCGATGTGCGACCATGTCTTGCCGGCGTCCGTCGACCTGTACATGCCGAAGCCGATCGAGATGTGGCTTCGGATGAACGACTCGCCGGTGCCAACCCAGACGACGTTCGGATCGGACGGCGCGACCGCAATGGCGCCGATCGAGGAAACCGGTTGGCTGTCGAAGATCGGATCCCAATGCGCGCCGGCGTCGGTGGTCTTCCACAGTCCGCCGCTCGCGGCCCCGACGTAGTACACGTTGGGGTCGCCCTTCACGCCCGCTATCGCGTCAGTGCGATTTCCCTCGGGCCCGATGTAGCGATAGTGCATCGCTGTGAGTGCCGTCGTGTCCGGAGTCTCGCGGCTCGGCACCGCGCGCGCTGACGCGGGACGCTTGCGGGACTGGGCGAGTGAGGGGGTGACGAGGCAACCCACCAAGAGCGCAACGGTCAGGATGCCGCGCGCGGCGCCGGCAGAGCGGTCCATGCTAAGTCCTCTGAAGAAGTCGTCAATAATGAATGCGTCGGGACGACTTTCTGCTAGACCGTGTTACTGTCCATGCTGATTGCATCGCCCACGTCGCTTCATGGGGTACGATGGCTCCCGACTCCGTTCCGCCTTCCATCCGGCTGCTTCGCCTGTGGTTCGCCGTGCTCCGACGCGTCGCGCCGGGCCTCGCAGAGGAGCAGGCCGTACGGATCTTTTTGACACCGAGGCGTCGGGAGCCGCGCGATCCGGAGGTAGTCGGCCGGCCGGCGCAGCGGATGTTCGTCGACCGCAACGGCTCGCGGCTCGCGGGATGGAGCTGGGGCGATGGGCAAACCGTCATGCTCGTGCATGGATGGAGCGGTCGCGCGGCCGACATGTCGGCGCTCGCAACAGCGTTCGTCGGCGCGGGCTATCGCGCGGTCGCGTTCGACATGCCGGCGCACGGCGCGTCCTCCGGCAGGCGGTCATCGCTGGCGGAATGGATGGAGGCGCTTCCCGTGATGGTGGAAAAGTGCGGCGGCGTACACGCGATCGTGGGGCACTCGCTGGGAGCCGCTGCCGTCGTGCTCGCACTCGAGGCGGGACTCCGGGCAAACGGCGCCGTGCTCTTCGCGCCGCCGCTCGAGCCATCGACCTTCATCGAGCGCATACTTCGCTTCATCGCCCTCCCGGCCGCACTCCTTCCCGGTGTGAACCGGCGCCTGGCCGAGCATGTGGGGCGCGACATGACCTTCTTCGATTCGGCCCGCGCGGCGGCAACGCTGTCGTTGCCGGTGCTGATCTTCCACGACCCGATGGACCAGGAGGTCCCCTGGTCGCATGGGGAGGCGATCGCACGCGCGTGGCCCGGAAGCGTGCTTGAGAGCCCGCGGGACGTCGGCCACTTTCAGATTCTCAAGGACCCCGCCCTTCTGTCGCAAACCGTGGAATTCGTGTCGGCGCTCACATCACGCACTTCTGTTTGACACGATCGAGACAATTTTCTACGTTGCAGAGCACGGCTTCGGTACGTCGAAGGAGTACAGTTCGTCATCACAAACCAATCGCAATCGTGATCATCGCCCCCCGCAATTCCAATTGGACCTCGAACGCGGCCTGCGTCAATGGCCGGCGCTCGGCACAGCTGCGGATGCGATCGGGTTGATACGACATGCTTTCTGTGCATGACTCGCCCCCGCATCCAGAGTGCGGGGGCATTTTTTTTGGAGAACAACCATATGCGGAAACACTATTTATTGGTCAGCGACTTCGATCAGACGCTGAGCTTCAACGACTCCGGGCTGCTACTCAGCGAGATACTCGGCGTTCCGAACTTCAAGGAGAAGGTCGCGGGGCTGTCGAGCCTGAATCTCGTTCAGGAGGGCGCGGAGCTCACGTACCTCCTCCGGCACGACCCCGAGTATCGGCGCGTGAGGCGCGACGATCTCGTCGAGGTGGGGCGGCGCATTCGGCTCAAGCGCAACATCCCACTCCTGGCCACGCTGCTGGAGAGCGGCATCGATGACTACCGCTTCGACTTCTACGTGGTCTCGGCCGCACCGGAGGCAGTCGTGCACGCGGCGCTCGAAGGCATCGTCGCCGCGGATCATGTCATCGGCACGCGATTCGAGTACGCGCCGCACACGGGCGAGATCGAGTCGGTCGTGCGCGTGCCGGCGGGATATGGCAAGGTCGCCGCGCTCGACGCCCTGCGCCTTCGCCTCGGCGTTCCGAGCGAGCGCGTGGTGTACGTGGGCGATGGGAGCTCCGACATTCACGTGATGCTGCACGTGAATCAGGGAGACGGACTCACGATCGCGGTCAGCGAATCGCGCCAGATCACGCGCATCGCAAAGCGGACGGTGATCAGCGATGATGCCTCGAGCGTGC
>DATHJR010000227.1:0-3700 GCA_035286525.1 Gemmatimonadaceae bacterium
CGCCACACTGTGGCCGGTGAGCGATCGTGGAAGCGCGGAGTTCGTGAATCACTTCTACGGCTCGCTCGCCAGCGGCGTGGCGGCGACGGATGCGCTGCGTCGTGCGCAGCTCGATGCGATCCAGCGCGGCGTACCGGCGCGTGAATGGGCGGCCTTCGTGCTCACGGGAGACGGCTTCGTTCGCGTGGGGGCTGCGGCTACTTCACGCTGAAGCGTACGAGCGGTGAGCTGACCTCGGTTCGATCCGCGAGCATGGCGCGCACCCACATGTCGTAGGGTTCGCGCGCACGGAGACGAACGGAATCTGGAATCACGAGCGCCGTGTCGGGCGTGCTCCAGGCCGCGATCACAGCGCCGCCCGCGGTGAGCAGCTCGACGCGATAGCTCTGCGCACCATCCATCGCGTGCCATGCGAGTCGCACGGGAGCGGCTACCGTGGTTCCGGTCGCGGGCTCGGTCACGGCCACCGCAGCGTGATTGCCGCGCATCACGTCCGCCGGCACCGCAACCCGGTGTCCGCGAAGCGTGAGCGCGCCGATTCCGACGAGAATCAGCGCGGCGGCGGCGAACGCCATCCAGCGCGACAGCGGCATGCGGTGCTCCGCCGCCCGCGCGCCCGCGCCGGCTGCGCGAATCAGATCGAGCTCGGGGCCGCAGGCCGGACAGCGAAGCACGTGCTCGAGCATCGCGAGACGTTCCGGCTCCGGCATCGCTCCACTCACGAGCTCCGCAAGCTCGCCCGGCTCGGGATGCGGACCGGGCGTGGTTGCGGTCGAACGTTGATATGCGCGTCGCAGCTCGTCGTCGTTCATTGCACGTTCTCCGGAGTTCCGATCCCTTGCGCGAGCAATACCGCCCGCAGATCGGCCAGGCCGCGATAGAGCAAGTTGCGTGTCTTTGCGTCCGACCATGTCATGAGCTCGGCGATCTCCTCGCGGCGATACCCGTCGAGGTACATCCGAACGGCGGCGCGACGCGAAGGCGCGAGCCCGCTCACGGCCGACGCGACGCGCTGGGCAAGCTCGCTCTGATCGAGAAGCTCCGCGGGCCCCGCGGCGGCAGCGGCGAGCGGAGGCGCACCGGATTCGCCGTCGTCCAGCGACACGTTACGATCGACGCGTCGGCGTCTGATGATGTCGAGCGCGGCCGAGATGGCGGCGCGCCGCACGTAGTTGGCGGAGAGATCGAGATGTCCCTCCTTCCGCGCGCGCCAGAAGCGCACGCGGAGCTCCTGCAGCAGCTCGTCGATGTCCTCGTGCGGGAGTCCTCGATCGTGTGCGATGCGCCCCGCGAATCGCGCGAAGCGCAACACGAGTGATTCGAGCTCGTCCGAGATCGAGTCGCGCGGGGACGTCATGCTCCATTGTAGTGCGCGCCACGAGGAGCGGCCACCGATCGCACGCGGCAATTGCCGCACGGTGTGCGAGTTGGCGGCTCTCCCGGGCCATGTCAGCGCGGGCTCGAATGGCGCAACGGCGGTAATGGCCAGCAGCATGTGATCCATCGATCCCGATTGAAGAATTCGAGCGCGGTCAGGCGGCAGTAGCATCGTCGCCATGCGCGTGCGGTCCATCTAGAAACGCGCAGACGATCTCGAATGTCTCACCGAGCTTCAGGGCGACGGGCAGGCGAGCGCATGCGATGGATGCCCACGATTGGGTAGATTTTACAAACACGCGGCGGTTCACCGTTGGATCGCCGTCATTCGCAGGAGCAGCTTCCTTTTGGCAGACAGCTTCCCGCGCCTCGAGATCGCACTCGCCGACCGCTATCGCCTCGTGCGAGAGCTCGGCAGCGGAGGCATGGCGACCGTGTATCTGGCGGACGACGTGAAGCACCACCGCCAGGTAGCGGTCAAGGTGTTTCGCGCCGAGCTGGCATCGATGCTCGGCGCGGATCGCTTTCTGCGCGAGGTCGAGATCGCCGCGCGGCTGAACCATCCGCACATCCTGCCCCTGTACGATTCCGGGAACGCAGACGGTTTCCTGTTTTACGTGATGCCGTACATCACGGGCGAATCGCTGCGTAAGAAGATGGAGCGCGAGAAGCAGCTCACGGTCGACCAGGCAATTACGATCACTCGCCAGGTCGCCGCGGCGCTGGATTATGCGCACGAACGGAACGTGATCCATCGGGATGTAAAGCCCGAGAACATCATGCTTCACGAAGGCGAGGCGATGATCGCGGACTTCGGGATCGCGCTCGTGACCGATTCGGCGAACGAGCGTATCACCGAACGGGGAATCGTGGTGGGAACGCCGGCGTACATGAGTCCCGAGCAGTCGTTCAGCGACACCGAGCTGGATGCGCGAAGCGACGTGTACAGTCTCGCGTGCGTGTTGTACGAGATGCTCGCGGGCGAGCCCCCGTACATGGCGCCGAATGCGCAGACACTGGTCATCAAGCGCATGTTCGATCCGGTGCCCGCGATCAGGCGATTCCGGGCGGCGGTGCCGGCGTCGGTCGAACAGGCGCTCATGAAGGCGCTCGCGAGGCAGCCCGCGGACCGATTCGCGTCGACGCGCGAGTTCGCGGAGGCGTTGACGGCACCGGCGCGCGCGCAGTCTCCGACGGTCGCCGTGCTTCCGTTCGTGAACTTCAGCGCGGACACGGAGAACGAATACTTCGCGGACGGGATCACCGAGGACGTCATCGCACACCTGTCGAAGATGCGCGCGCTCAAGGTGATCTCGCGCACGTCGGTGATGCCGTTCAAGCGGTCGACCGAGAGTCTCAAGGTGATTGGCGCGAAGCTCGGCGCGACCACGCTCGTCGAGGGGAGCGTGCGGCGGAGCGGCGATCGCGTGCGCATCGTTGCGCTGCTCGTCGACGCCGACACGGATCAGCATTTGTGGTCGGAGACGTACGACCGGCAGCTCACCGACATCTTCGAGATCCAAACCGATGTCGCGCTGCACATCGCCGATGCGCTGAAGGCCGAGCTCTCACTCGAGGAGCGGACGCGCATCCAGAAGGAGCCGACAAGCGATGTCGAGGCGTACAAGCTCTACCTGCAGGGCAGACACTGGTTCGTCAAATACACCGTGCCGGCGATGCAGCAGGCCATCGGGTACTACGAGCGCGCCGTTGCCATCGATCCGAACTACGCGCTCGCGTACGCGAGCATCGCCATGGCGTACATGGAGCTCGGGGAGATCGGTGCGCTCAGCCCCGAAGTCACGTATCCGCATGCGCGCGAAGCCGCAGCGAAGGCGCTCGCGCTCGACCCGCACCTCGGCCAGGCGCACAGCACGGCGGCGTATCTCCAAATGTGCGACTTCGACTGGGCGCAGTCGGAGGCGGGCTTCAGGCGCGCGCTCGAGCTGAGTCCGGGCGCGGCTGACAACTACGACCTCTACGGTCGCCTCTGCTCCGCGCTCCAGCGTTACGACGAGGCGATCAGGCTGCTCCAGCGCGCGCAGGAACTGGATCCGCTCGCGCATCGCCTCGGAGTGGCGACCACGTGCCTTCGCGCCGGCCGCTTCAAGGAAGCGGAGCTGGGCGCCGAACAGGCGTTGGCGTTCGAGGCCGATCTCGACCGAGCCCACGCGACGCTTGGATGGGCACTGTTCAAGCAGGGGAAGATCGAGGCGGGTATCGAATCGCTCGAACGTGCGGTTTCGCTTTCGCCCAAGACGACGCAGTGGCGGGCGCAGCTGGGGCAGGCATACGGGCTGGCGGGCCGCACGAGCCAGGCCCG
>DATHJR010000228.1:0-4845 GCA_035286525.1 Gemmatimonadaceae bacterium
TATTGGATACCGCGGACGGTTGGGGGGGTATTCATTAGTGTATACAGATGGAATGCGAAGTCAAGGAAAAAGGCGCGCGTGAAAGGGCGCTGTGCCATAAATCCTTCAAAATAGATGCATCATGCCAGCAGCCGCGCTAGACTTGTTATTTCAACCTGTGGAGAGATGGCCGAGTGGTTGAAGGCGCACGCTTGGAAAACGATTGTGGTGACTCTCGCCAAGCGATATTGAAACACCTCTTGTCGTAGACGGAGCAACGATTTAGCTTCGCGAAATGCGCCCCGATGTGACTCCGTAAACGTCGGTATTTCTCGCCAGTCTTGCCCTCACCTTACACAGTTTCTACACAGTTTTCAGTTTCAGTTGCTTCAGACCGTCGTGGCAGGACCCGGTGTTCTCCACCGGTCCTGCACGTGGTAAAGCCTACGCACGAACACTAACCGGCGTTGAAAGCCGTGTTGCTGCTCTTGGCGCGCCAGGCCTTGATATCGTTCAGCACGGAGTTGTGATGCTGCTCGACAAGCTGGACGGCGTCGGCGCCGACCGGCAGGTGAAGTGGCGGTTTTCTCTCCGCTGCGATTTCAACAAGCAGGCGGCCGAGAGCGTTCGGATCGCCTTGTTGGGCATGGTTGGCGGTCTCCGTGGCGGCGCGAAACGCAGCATTTGACGCGCGATAGTCCTCGATGAGCGTCGCCGGTTCGAGAATCGCCGAGGACTTGTCTAGAAAATCGGTGCGGAAGTATCCGGGTCCGACAATTGTCGCGGTGATGCCGAACTCCTCGAGTTCGAGGGCGAGCGACTCTGTGAAGCCGGCCACCGCAAACTTGGAAGCGGCGTACGCTGTCCCGCGCGATCCACCGAGGTAGCCACCCATCGAAGCGATCGTGAACAAGTGCCCGCTGCGCTGGCGTCGCATGACTGGCAACACGGCGCGAGTGACGTTCATCACGCCGTATACGTTGGTTGCGAATTGCTGGTGGATTTGTTCAGGCGACATTTCCTCAAACGCAGTGATGAGACCGTAGCCCGCGTTGTTGACGAGGACATCGATTCGACCAAAGTGATCGACAGCGTCAGAGACGACTCTCGTCGCGGCAGTTGGGTCGGTTACGTCCAGAGAAGCCGTCATTAGCCGGGTGGCAGCCTCGTCGGGAATCGCGTATGCGGCGTTCTTGGGGATCTGATGCGTGTCGAACCAGTTTGGATTTTTGGACCCGACGACCGACACGGTGATCTCGCCCACCGTCGCCCTCCAGCGCCTATCCGCGCGCGACAAAAAGCGGGGCTAGGTCGTTTTCGGCCCTCCTTTGAGATCTGCCATGGGCAACGAGCGTTCGGCCCAGACGGCGACGACTAATCGAACTATCGGTTCAACGGTGTTCCGGCCGAACGCGCTTCTTGCTGATACAGATATTTCTGGAAGCCGATGAAGACTCGTCCAATGTCCTCAGGCTTGCCCAGGTGAGCCACCGCGTCGGCAATTGAGTTGTTGTATTTCAACCGCAACAATGGGGTCAGTTTCTCTTGGTCGAGTTCCTGCACGCCAACACGGACGTAGTGAGAGAGCACGAAGTCGAGAAAGGCTTGCTCTTTGCTCTCAAACGCCGCGCTGATCGCAACCTTGGCTCTCGCCGCGCGTTCCTCTCGGGTAAAGTCGTGTCTGCTGTAAGTTTTCATACGAAAACGAACGGCAGAAAACTACCGGCGTGGCTATTCGCTGCGGAGCGCTACGTTGGGATCGACCGCCGCGGCCCTGCGGGCCGGCAAGTAGCAGGCAAAGAACGCGGCACAGATCAACGGAATCGGCGTCACCACCAGCATCCACGGATCGACGATGGCGACGTCCAGCTCGAGATACGCGCGCGCGATCGCCCGGCCGACGAGGCCAATCGACAACCCGAAGATGAGCCCGTCGAGGACAGGACGATAGCCGTCCACGAGCACCATGCGCTTGATCTGTCCGGCGGTGGCCCCCAACGACATCCGCACGCCGATCTCCCGCGTGCGGTTTGCAATGATATGCGACTGGATGCCGTAGAGGCCCGCCATGGCGAGAAGCAGCGTGATCGCGCCGAGGCCGACCGCCGTCATGCCGAGCCCGCGCAGGACCTGAAACGGTCCGGCGAGCACCGATCGTCCCGTCCCGATGGTGTCGACCGCCACGTCCGGATCGGCACGCCGGATGGCCTCGCGCATCGCGCCCACCGCATTCGTCACCGATCCGGATGCCCGCGCGACGACCGTGATGAGCGGCTGGTAGTGCTGCGTCAGCGGCACGTAGGCCAGTGGCCGCGGATCCGCGAAGATACTGCCCACGTCCGTATCGGCGGCAACGCCGACGATCGTGGCCGTCGGGGACCGCGTCTGGCCGACCGCCATCTCCCGCCCGACGACGTCGGCGGTACCGAACATCTGCCGTGCCGTGAATTCGCTCAGGACCACGACGCGTGGCGCGGCCGGCCCGTCGCGATCGTCGAAACCGCGTCCACGAAGGATCTCCACCCCCAGCGTTCGGAACATCGAGGGGGCCCCGGCGATCGTCGTCACCACCTGCGGGTCCATTCGCGCCGCGCTCGTCTGTTCCAGTGGTGAGATGGACAGACGCAGCGTACTCGGCACGCCGAAGGGCAATCCACTCGACAGTGAGGCCGCCTCGACCGACGGATGGCGCCGCAGCTCGTCGAGTACCCGGTCGAAGATGCGCCGTGCGCGAGGCTCGTTCCACTCCGGCGTGTCGAAATTGAGAACGGCGACGCCGATTCGATCCAGGTCGATGCCGGAATCATGGCGCGCCTCCGCGATCGAGTACTTCACGAACATGGTGGCGATGATGAAGAACCCGGCCGCGATGGCGACCTGCCACCGCAGGAGAAGCCGCTGGCGCCGGCCGCGCTGCGGTCCGGCGGCCGATCCGCCGGCGAGCGCGCCGCGAACGTCGAGCGTGCGCGTCAGCTGAATCGCCGGCTCGAGGCCGAAGACGACGAGCGCGATGAGGAGCGACGAGACCGCGATCGTCAGCGCCGGCACGTTCAGCGCGGGATGAAACGACAGCGTGGTACGGCCGCCGAAAGGCATGGCGAGGCTGAACTCGGTGTCCATCACGACGCGCAACAGCTCGAACATGACGTAGGACGCGAATGCGCCGCCGGCCGCCAGCATCACGCTCTCGAGACACTGTTCGCGCACGAGCCGCCACCTCGATGCGCCGAGGGCGCGCCGCACGGCGAGCTCGCGCAGCCGTGTACTTCCGCGGGCGAGCACGAGGTTGCCGAGGTTCGTGCAGGCGACGACCAGCACCAACCCGACGAGCGCCACGAGCGTCATCCCGAACCGGCGCACGGCGGAGTCCTCGTCGTCGGAGATCGCCGCCATGGTCTTTGCGCGCCACGGGCGATCCGTGGCGCCGACGCCCTTGCCACGGAATCGCGGCGGAAAAAACTCGTCGAGCCGCTCGGCGATGGTCTGCATTTCCGCCGATGCCGCGGCGATCGTCACCTCCGTTGCGAGGCGGCCAAAGACGGTGAGCCGTCGATCGTCTCGTGCTGTGGCGCGCGGCGCCGCCGTCCGGGGGGACTCCTTCAACTGTGACTCGGTACCGAGTGGAATCCAGAGCTGCGTGCCCACCAACCATCCGCGAGGGCCGCTGAACGAGGCCGGCGCCACGCCGATAATCTCGAAGGGTTCTCCGGAGATCGCCACGGTGGCGCCGACGATCCGCGGATCGGACGCGAACCGCCGTCGCCACAGCGTATCGCTCAGCATCACCACACGGCCGCCGCCGGCATCGTCGCTCGGCTGAATCGTGCGTCCGAGCTTGGCGCCCACGCCGAGCGTGGCGAAGTACGATCCGCTCACCGACTCGCCGATGACCATCTCCGTCACGGACGGCAGGGCAAGGCGGCGAACGAACGTGGCGGACGCGGCGACGTGGGAGAACGACGTCTGGGCGGTCTGCACATCGCGGAAGTCCGGCTCCGACACCGTGCCGGTCAGCAGCCGTCCGCTGTACGGGGTGACGATGACGGCGACGCGATCGGGCTCGTGGATGCCGAGGCCGCGCAGGAACACCGCATCGACGATCGAATACACGGCTGTCGTGATCGCGACGCCGACCGCGAGCGAGAGAATCGCGAAGGTTGTGAAGAGAGGCGTCGCGCCGAGCCGCCTGAGCGCGAGCCTGATGTCGCGGCCCACGGCTGTCGAGGGTAGCACACCCGGCTACCGGCCGATCACGACCTTGAAGCCGCCGCCGGCGTAGAAATGCCCTCCGTCGTCGGAGAACACCGAATGGCCGATGTTCGCGTACACGACGACGTTGCGCACGCCGTCGATGATGCCGGCGTTCACCAGCACGAGCCGATCTCGCTGGAAGTCGATGCTCGATTCGGTGCACAGCTCGATCATCGCGGCGACCTTCCGCGTGAACGACCGGCCGAACGCGAAGCCGAATCCGGATGCGAGCTCCCGCGATGGATCGTGCAACGGTTTTTCGAGCTCGCCGTTGAACACGAACGTGAACGCGTGAAACTCGCGCGCGACGAGGAGCGGCAGCACGATGGTCTGGCCGGCCTCCGAGAGTCCCTTCTCGGCCCCGTGCGCCGGCGCGAATTCGAGCTGTGGATACACCGCGACGGAAATGCCGCGGCGCTCGTCGCCATAGAAGTCGAACTTCCCGCCGATCGCAGTCGTCCCGATGCCGGCCTTGTAACCCTCTCCGGCCTCATTGGCGGCGGAAACCGGGTCTTACACGATTCGCGCGATCAACTGTTGATGTGTGTCTTGTAAGCTGCTGATTCGAAGCCTGATGGAAGAACGCTGGGATTTGAAGGAGCGTTTTGCGATAAT
>DATHJR010000229.1:0-14689 GCA_035286525.1 Gemmatimonadaceae bacterium
CGAGCGTCGAGCGCCGTCCACGATGCGATCGAAGCGTCCACGCCCGAGGCGATCTTTCACCTCGCCGGGATCGCACACATACCATCTGCCGACGCGGATCCCGCGGGTACGCTCGACGTCAACGTGATCGTTGCGGCGCGGCTGCTCGGCGACGTCCGCACGCGCCTAGCCGCCGGGACGCTCGACCCAGTGGTGGTCGTCGTGGGCAGCGGAGAACAGTACGGAAGCCACGATGCGGCGGAGCTTCCGCTCGACGAGGGTGCGGCGCAGCGACCGATGGGTGTGTATGCGGCATCCAAGGCGGCGCAGGAGGTACTTGCGCTCGAGGCGCATCGCACCGGCGGCGTGCGCGTGATTTGCGCGCGCGCCTTCAATCACAGCGGGCCAGGTCAGACTCCCAACTTCGTGATCCCGGCACTCGTGCAGCGCGCGGTCGACCTGCGCGGAACCGTCAATCCGCTCGTGATTGGAAACACCGAGACCGTGCGCGACTTTTCCCACGTGGAGGATGTCGTCCGCGGCTACATCGCGCTGGCCGAGCACGGCGTGCCGGGTGAGGCGTACAACATCGCGAGTGGCGTCGGCACCAACGTGGCTTCGCTGGCGCTGCGCGTCCTTGCCCTCGCCGGAGTTGAGGCGAAATTGCAGACGGACCCGTCGCTCGTTCGGCCCGCTGATGTCCCGGCGCTCGTCGGAAGCGCCGCGAAGCTGCGTGCGGCAACTGGCTGGACTCCTCGTCACTCGCTCGACACCATCATCGAAGAACTGATTCGTGCCGCGTCGCACTGACATACAGAAAATCCTGCTCATTGGCTCCGGCCCGATCGTCATCGGGCAGGGGGCCGAGTTCGACTACTCCGGTACGCAGGCCGCGAAGGCCCTGCGCGAAGAGGGGTACACGGTCGTGCTCGTGAATTCGAATCCGGCGACGATCATGACGGATCCCGAGTTCGCCGATCGCACCTACGTCGAGCCGGTCACTGCCGATGTCGTCGAGCAGGTGATCGAACGCGAGCGTCCCGACGCGCTCTTGCCGACGATGGGAGGACAGACCGCGCTGAACGTCGCGCTCGCGCTCGCGGACAGCGGCGTGCTCGAGAAGTACGGGGTGGAGCTCATCGGCGCCGATGCGCGCGCGATCCGGCTCGCCGAGGATCGCGAGCTGTTCGCCGACGCGATGCGCCGGATCGGACAGCGCGTCGCGACCGGCGGCATCGCGCGCACGTGGGACGACGCCATCGCGCTGATCCCGATCGTGAGCTTCCCGGCGATCATCCGGCCGTCGTTCACGCTCGGCGGCACCGGCGGCGGCGTCGCCTACAACCGCGAGGAGTACGAGGACATCGTGCGGCGCGGGCTCGAGATGTCGCCCACCAACCAGGTTCTCATCGAGCGGAGCCTCCTGGGATGGAAGGAGTACGAGCTCGAGGTGATGCGCGACCACGCGGACAACGTGGTGATCGTGTGCTCGATCGAGAACATCGATCCGATGGGCGTGCACACGGGCGATTCGATCACCGTCGCGCCGGCGCTCACGCTCACCGATCGCGAGTATCAGACGATGCGCGACGCGGCGGTCGCGATCATTCGCGAGATCGGGGTCGAGGCGGGTGGGTGCAACATCCAGTTCGCCGTGAACCCCGACGACGGCGAGCTGCTCGTCATCGAGATGAACCCGCGCGTGTCGCGGTCGTCGGCGCTCGCGTCGAAGGCCACCGGATTCCCAATCGCGCGCATCGGCACAAAGCTCGCAGTCGGCTACCGGCTCGACGAGATCACGAACGACATCACGAAGACCACCCCCGCGTCGTTCGAGCCGGTGCTCGACTACGTGGTGGTGAAGTGTCCGCGCTTCGCCTTCGAGAAGTTCGCGGCCGCCGATCCTCGCCTGACGACGCAGATGAAGTCCGTCGGCGAATCGATGGCGATCGGGCGCACGTTCAAGGAGGCGTTCCAGAAGGGGCTGCGCGCGCTCGAGATCGGCCGCTCCGGGTGGCACGTCGGTGCGCGGCTCGTCGACGACCGGCTCGAGGACGACACCCTCGAAACGCTCCGTGGCGCGCTACGCCAGCCCACCCCGGAGCGCATCTTCCAGGTGAAGTACGCGCTCGAGCGCGGATTTTCGATCGACGAGCTCTACGAGCTCACGCGCATCGATCGCTGGTTTCTCGATCAGCTGAACGACCTGCTCGACGCCGAGCGCCGCTATCGAACGCTCGGCGAAATCACGGCGCTCGAGATGCGCAGCATGAAGCGGATGGGCTTCTCCGACGCACAGCTCGGTGCGCTCCGTGGCGAGACCGAGCAGAAGACGCGCGAGCACCGCTGGTCGCTGGGCGTGCGGCCGGTCTACAAGATGGTCGACACCTGCGCCGGCGAATTCCCCTCGGCCACGCCCTATCTCTACGGGTCGTACGACGAGGAGAGTGAGGCGCCGCGATCGGGAAAGCCATCGGTCATGATTCTGGGTAGCGGGCCGAATCGCATCGGACAGGGAGTCGAGTTCGACTACTGCTGCGTGCGCGCGGTGCTCGCGCTCCGCGAGGCGGGCTACGAGACGATCATGGTCAACTCAAACCCCGAGACCGTCTCGACCGACTTCGACATCTCCGACAAGCTCTACTTCGAGCCACTCACTCTCGAAGATGTGCTGGAGATCGTTCAGCGCGAGCAGCCACTCGGAGTCATCGTGCAGCTTGGCGGGCAGACCCCGATCAAGCTCACGCACGCGCTCGAGAAGGCCGGAGTCACGATTCTCGGCACACCTCCCGACGCGATCGATATCGCGGAGGATCGTCGTCGCTTCGACAAGATCGCGCGCGAGCTCGGCATTCGGCAACCGCCCAACGGCACGGCGACGACGCTGGCCGAGGCGGAGGCCGTGGCGCTCGAGGTCGGGTATCCCGTGCTCGTGCGGCCGTCGTACGTGCTGGGCGGACGCGCGATGCAGATCGTGTACGATGAGGGTTCGCTGCGCGGCTACTTCGAGACGGCGGCGCGAGTGTCCGAGGATCGGCCCGTGCTCATCGATCGCTTTCTCGAGGATGCGTACGAGGTGGACGTCGACGCGATCGGCGACGGAGAGCACTACGTGATTGGGGGCGTGATGCAGCACATCGAGGACGCCGGGATTCACTCCGGGGACTCGGCGTGCGTTCTCCCTCCGTACATCATCCGCGAGGAGGATCTGGCGACGATGCGCGCCCACACGCTCGCGCTCGCGAAGGCGCTCGGCGTGATCGGCCTGATCAACGTGCAGTTCGCGATCCGCGACCGCGTCGTCTACGTGCTCGAGGTCAATCCGCGCGCGAGTCGCACGATCCCGTTCATCTCGAAGGCCATCGGCGTTCCGCTCGCGTCGCTGGCGGCGCGGCTGATGATGGGCGAGAGCCTCGCCGACACCGGTTTCACTGCGGAGATCATCCCGCCCTACGTGTCGGTGAAGGAAGCCGTCTTCCCGTTCAACAAGTTCCGGGGCGCCGACCCCGTGCTCGGGCCCGAGATGCGCTCGACGGGCGAGGTGATGGGAATCTCGGAGACCTTCGGCAGCGCGTTCGCCAAGGCCCAGCTCGCGGCCGACAACGGACTCCCGCTGAGCGGCGCGATTCTCGTGACGGTGAACGACTCGGACAAGGCGCACGTCGCGCCGATCGTGCGGCACTTTCAGGACATGGGCTTCCGCGTCCTGGCGACACCGGGCACCGCAAAATTCCTTCGCGCGCGCGGCATCGCAGCTGAAACGGTGTTCAAGGTACACGAGGGCCGTCCCAATGGGGTCGACCTCATCGTCAACGGCCAGGTGCAGCTCCTCATCAACACGCCGCTCGGCAAGCACTCGCAGACGGACGACTACACGATGCGGCAGGCGGCGGTGGCGCATCGCATTCCGTACACGACCACGATGTCAGCGGCGAGCGCCGCGCGCGACGCGATCCTCTCGCTCCGCTTCCGGACGCCAGAGGTGCGCTCGCTCCAGGAGTGGCACGAGGTGGCCCGCGACGCTGCGGCTCACGCGCGACGCGACATCCCGGCACCCATCGGAACCTGATGCCTGTTCCCCTTCTCGATCTCAAGGCCCAGCACGCGCGCATCCGCGAAACGGTCATGCGCGCCATGATGAAGGTGGTCGATGATCAGACCTTCATCCTCGGCAAGCCGGTGGAGGATTTCGAGGGCCAGATCGCGGCGCTCTCGCATACGCGCTTCGCGATCGGGTGCGCGAACGGCTCCGACGCACTCTTGCTGGCGTTGCGCGCCCTCGACATCGAGGCCGGCCACGAGGTGATCACGACGCCGTTCACCTTTTTCGCGACGGCGGGCGCCATTCACAATTCCGGGGCGAAGACCGTGTTCGCGGATATCGAGCCCGACACCTTCAGTCTCGATCCCGCCGCGGCCGCGGCCGTCGTGACGAGCAGCACGCGGGCCATCATGCCCGTGGATCTCTTCGGACAGATCGCTCCCATCGAGCGCTACGCCGAAACGATGCCGCGCGTGCCGGTGATCGAAGATGCCGCGCAATCCATCGGCGCCCGCCGGAGCTTCGATGGCGAGTGGAGAATGGCAGGCGAGCGAGCGGCGATCGGAACGTTCAGCTTCTTTCCGTCGAAGAATCTCGGAGGCTATGGCGACGGCGGGATGCTCGTGACGCAGAGCGACCATCTCGCGATGCGACTGCGCCGGCTCCGCACCCACGGCGCGATCAAGACGTACGTGCACGAGGAGATTGGCTACAACAGCCGGCTCGACACGCTGCAGGCCGCGGTGCTCTCGGCCAAGCTCCCGTTCCTCGCCGAGTGGAGCGCGGCGCGGCGGGCGCATGCCGCGTACTATGATGCGGCGCTGGCGGACGTTCCCGAGATTCGCACGCCGGCCATCGACGGGGCGAATGAGTCCATCTATAATCAGTACACGATTCGCACGGAGCCGCGCGACGCGCTCCAGGCGCATCTCAAGGCGAAAGAGATCGGGACGGCGATCTACTATCCCATCCCCCTCCATCTCCAGCAGTGTTTTGCGTATCTCGGCTATAAGCAGGGCGCGTTTCCGGAAGCGGAGCGCGCGTCAAAGGAGGTCCTCTCGCTCCCCGTCTATCCAGAGCTCACGCACTTGCAGCAGGATGAGGTCATCGCCGCGGTCCGCTCATTCTTCGGCCGCTGATGCGACACACGATGTCGCGCGTGATTGCGTACGCGCTCGCGGTCCTCGCCGCTGCGCCAGTCGTCGCGCACGCTCAGCACGCGCTGGTGGGTCTTCCACTCACCGATCCCGCGTACACGCAGCTCGATGGGCTCATGCGTCAGGGATGCGCTGCGGCGCGCATCTCGCAATACCGGCCATTCTTCGTCGGCGACATCAGAAAGGCACTGAGGGCAGCCGAGAGCGACTCGGCGTGCGTGGGCACGCTGCTCTCCGCGCTTCGCGTTCGCTTTCCCGAGGACACTGCCCCGCGCGATACGACGCGCAGCCGGCTCTCCTTTGGCGCGGCGGGAACGCTCCAGGCGACTGGGCTCAAGAACGGCACCTTTCGTCCCCTGTGGCAGGACGTGCGCCCGACATCCGAGGGCGAGCCCGCGGCGGTCGGCATCGGCCGCATTCGGTTGACCTACGACGGCGGCCCGCACGTGCTGCTCGTGAGTGAGGCGTTCGGCGAGACGGACGTCCGAAACGATCCAACCATTCGGGAGTCGCCCTTCCGCAACACGTCGGGCGTCGTGGGATTTCAGGACGCGTACATCACGGTGCAGGTGAGCAAGTTGATCATCTCGCTCGGGCGCGCACGCGAGGCATGGCTTGGCGACGGCGAAGAGTCACTGGTGCTTTCCGCGAATGGGCCCGCGTACGATCGACTCTCGTTTGACCTTCGCTTCTCGAAGTTTGAGATGCGGGCGTTCGCGGCGACGATCAACGATGTCGTCCTCGACTCCGTGCACGATGTCCTTCCCGCCGGAATCTCGCAGCAGCGCTGGCACCGCTTCGTCTTCGGCCACGGGCTCACCTATCGGCCGACCGGGAAGATAGAGCTCACGCTCGGCGAGACCGCGGTCGTGCAGCGCCAGGGATTCACCGTCGACCTCGCGTATCTGAATCCGCTGATGATCTATCAGACCACTCAGCACGACACGAGTCAGAGCGGGGCGGGGGATGCGAATCTCACCGGCTTCTTCGCGGCGCGCGCTACGGCCGGGCGCGCCACGTTCTCGGGTGAGCTTCTCGTCGACGACATTCAGATTGACTCGAAGGATCGCGCGAACTACCCGAACCAGCTCGGCTGGAACCTCGAGGCGGCGTACGCCCTGCCGATCATCTTCGTGTCGTCGGTGGGCGTGCAGTACCGGCGCATCAACAGCTTCACGTACATCGGCCAGGTCGACTACTCGAAGGTCTACCAGAACTTCGATCAACCGCTCGGCTCCGAGCTCGGACCCGACGCGGACATGGCGCGAGGCTACGGCGAATTCTGGGCATCGGGGAAGCTGCACTTCGTGGCCGGGCTCGCGCGCTGGCGCCACGGCGCGTACCGCCTGACGGATCGTCCGACGATCAATCGCCTCGGCCACGCCAACGATCCCTTCCCGGATACCACGGCCGATCGCCCGGACCCGCAGCACGCCTGGATCGGCGACGTCTCCGCGGAGTGGCTCGATGGCATCATCCCCATCACGGCGAAGATCGAGGTGGCGCGAATAACGGACGTCAACAACGTGCCTACTCCCGCCAAGAATTTTGGCCGACTTCAGGTCACAGCGAGCTATCGCTTTCGCTATCCCTGATCGGCGTGTCGCCCGGAGCTGCAAGCCGTAACTCTTCGCGCACCTCCGACCCTGATTCTTCCGTTGCCCAGGCGACTCCTGTCGTGAGTCAAAGGTTCGCGATCGTCTCGGAGTTTCGTCCGTTCCTATCCGTTCGATCCGTTGAATTCGTTTCTCAAACTGTCAGGGCCCGCCTGCGCGGCACTCCGAACGTGGTCCACGACTGCGGCATGCAGGCTTCAACGATTGACAATACGAATCGACGGAGCGAACGGACTTTGACGGGTTGAGACCGACGCAAGAGACAAACTCAACCCTTATTGCCCCCCTCTGGCGGTACAGCTAACTTCAACGGCTGTATCGCTTTTCCGCTTTTCGTCAACGTCTTCGCACTAACTCCAAATGCGCATTACCGTCGTCGGTACCGGCTACGTCGGCCTGGTCGTTGGCGCCTGTCTCGCGGAGACCGGCAACGACGTTCATTGCGCCGACGTGGATGTTGCCAAGATCGAGGGACTGAAGAAGAACGTCCTTCCGATCTACGAGCCGGGGCTGGACGAGCTGGTCGAGCGCAATCAATCGCAGGGGCGTCTCGAGTTCACCACCGATGTGCCGGCGGCGATCGCTCTCGCTGAGGTCGTCTTCATCGCGGTAGGCACGCCGCCGGACGAAGACGGATCCGCCGATCTCCGCCACGTCCTCGCCGTCGCGGAGCTCGTCGGCAAGCACATGACGCGCGAGGTCGTGGTCGTGACCAAGTCGACCGTTCCGGTCGGCACGGCGACGAGGGTCGAGGCGGCCGTGGGCAAGCACGCGAAGCTCGCGTTCCACCTCTGCAGCAATCCCGAATTCCTGAAGGAAGGCGCCGCTGTCGACGACTTTCTCAAGCCCGACCGCGTCGTCCTGGGCGTCGCGACCGACCAGGCGCGCTCGGTGATGGCCGAGCTGTACGCGCCGTTCGTTCGTACCGGGAAGCCGATCATCTTCATGGACATCCCGTCGGCAGAGATGACGAAGTACGCGGCGAATGCGATGCTCGCGACTCGAATCTCGTTCATGAACGAGGTCGCGAATCTCTGCGAGCGCGTGGGCGCGGACGTCGACATGGTGCGCAAGGGCATCGGCAGCGACGACCGCATCGGGCCGTCTTTCCTCTTCCCGGGCCCGGGGTACGGCGGGTCGTGCTTTCCGAAAGACGTGAAGGCGCTGCTGCGCACCTCGGTCGAGAAGGGCGCGCGAATGTCGGTGCTCCATGCGGTCGAAGAGGCGAACGACCGGCAGAAGCATCTCCTGTTCTCGAAGCTCAAGAGTGTCGTGGGCGACACGCTGCGCGGCGCTCGCGTCGCGGTGTGGGGGCTCGCGTTCAAGCCGCAGACCGATGACATGCGTGAGTCGCCCTCGCTCACGCTCATCGAGCAGCTGCTGGAGTCCGGCGCGACCGTCACCGCCCACGATCCCGTAGCGATGCACGAGGCGCAACGCCGCCTGGGCTCCAAGATCACGTACGCCGCGACGAATTACGAAGCGCTCGACGGCGCGGCAGCGCTCGTCGTGGTCACCGACTGGAACGAGTACCGGCACCCGGATTTCTCTCGAATCAAGAGCGCCTTGTTGAGCCCCATCGTCATCGACGGACGCAACCTGTACGATCCGAGGAAGATGAAGGAGCTCGGCTTCACCTATCGGTCGATCGGACGCGGTGAGCAGTCGTGAGGGTCTTGATCACCGGAGGCGCCGGATTCCTCGGCTCGCATCTCACCGATCGTTTTCTGGCGGATGGACACGAAGTCGTGGGGCTCGACAACTTCATCACCGGCCATCCCGACAACATCGCCCACCTCGCGAGCGATCAGCGCTATGAGTTCGTCCAGCACAACATCTCGACGTACACGTACGTGAAGGGGAAGCTCGACGGCGTGCTCCATTTCGCGAGTCCGGCGAGCCCGATCGACTATCTCGAGCTGCCGATCCCGACGCTGAAGGTTGGCGCGCTCGGCACGCACAACGCGCTCGGTCTCGCGAAGGAGAAGGGTGCACGCTTCTTTCTCGCCTCCACGAGCGAGGTCTACGGCGATCCGCTCGTCCACCCGCAGCCCGAGACGTACTGGGGCAACGTGAATCCCGTGGGCCCGCGCGGGGTGTACGACGAATCGAAGCGCTTCGCCGAAGCGCTGACGATGGCGTACCACCGTTTTCACGGGCTCGATACGCGAATCGTCCGCATCTTCAATACCTACGGGCCGCGGATGCGTCCGCGAGACGGGCGCGTGGTGTCGAACTTCATCGTACAGGCGCTCCGTAACGAGCCGATCACCATCTACGGCAACGGCTCCCAGACGCGCAGCTTCTGCTACGTCTCCGATGAGGTCGAGGGCATCTACCGGCTGTTCATGAAGGGCGATTCCGATCCGACGAACATCGGCAATCCCGACGAGTACACGGTGCGTGAACTTGCGGAGATGGTGCGCGAGCTGACGAAGACGACGGCGCCGCTGGTCGAACGACCGCTGCCGGAGGACGACCCGAAGATCCGCAAGCCGGACATCACGCGCGCGCGCGCGATGCTCGGCTGGGAGCCCAAGGTCGGCATTCGCGAGGGCCTCCAGAAGGCGATCGAGTACTTCGCCAGTCTCCCCGCCGAGCGGATGAAGCCGCGTGGCTGAGAAGGTCGTCGTCACTGGTGCTGCCGGCTTCATCGGGTCGCACGTGGTCGAAGCGCTGCTGGCGCGCGGCGACGTCGTCGTCGGCATCGACAACTTCGATACGTTCTATGATCCGGATCTGAAGCGCGCGAACCTCGCCGACGCGATGCTCCACCCGTCGTTCGAGCTCGTCGAGGCGGACGTGCGGGATGCGGCCGCGATGCGCGGGGTGGTCGATGCGTTTCATCCCGATGTGATCGCGCACTTCGCGGCGCGCGCGGGCGTGCGGCCATCGATCCAGGATCCCGCGCTCTACGTCGCCGTCAACGTGCTGGGAACCACCGTGCTTCTCGAGACCGCGCGCGCCGCGAAAATCTCGCGCATCGTCGTCGCCTCCAGCTCGAGCGTCTACGGGAACGATGCGACGCCACCGTTTCGCGAGGATGAGCCGGCGATTGTGCCGATCAGTCCGTACGCCGCGACGAAGCGCGCGGCGGAGCTGATGTGCGAGACGTATGCGAGCCTGTTCGACTGGATGCGGATCATCTCGCTGCGCTTCTTCACGGTCTACGGTCCACGCCAGCGCCCCGATCTCGCGATCCGCTCGTTTACGAGAAAGATCTCGGCGGGGGAGACCGTGCCGTTCTTCGGCGATGGCACGGCTGAGCGCGACTACACGTACATCACCGATACCGTGCAGGGCGTGCTCGGGGCCATCGATCGCAGTCGCACTTCGAAGCCGGGGCACGAGATTTTCAACCTTGGCGAGTCCGCGGTGACCTCGCTGTCCGCGCTCGTCCAGCTCATCGAACGCGCGCTCGGCATGACGGCGCGGCTCGAACGGCTTCCGTCGCAGCCCGGCGACGTGCGCCGCACCCTCGCCGATATCTCCCGTGCGCGCGAGTTTCTTGGTTACGCTCCGTCGGTGCAGGTGAAGGATGGCATTCCACGCTTCGTGGCTTGGTTCCGTGAGAGCGGCATCGGCGCTGCGTCAGCTTCAACGGCCGCGCGCGGCTGAACCCGCCGCCCTTTTCGGGGTAACATTTTCCACATGTCCTTTCTCAAGCGAACGCGTGCCGGTGCCGCCCTGGCCATGATCCTGGTCGCCGGCTGTCATCATAAGGGCGGATTCCAACCGCTCAAGTTCCCCTCGCACCAGGCGTTGTACGACGCCTCCCTCGGCGAGCTGCGTAAGCACAAGTGGAGTCACGCCGTCGCAGGATTCGAGAAGCTGACGACCGATCTTCCCGCGCGCGATCCGCTTCTCCCCGAGTCGTACTACTATCTCGGCGAGGCGCACATGGGGAGCAAGGAATACATTCTCGCGGCGCAGTCGTACTCGCGCGTCGCCGAGAATTTTCCGGAGGACACGCTCGCCGATCGCGCCACCTACAAGACCGGGATCGCCTACGCCAAGCTTTGGCGCCGCCCCAGCCTCGATCCCGAGTACGGAGAGACCGCGCGCAGCACGTTCCAGAGCTTCCTCGCCGCCTATCCGGATTCCCCGCTGCGGGACTCCGCGGTGAAGCAGATCGAGCGCCTCGACGAGTGGTTCGGCATCAAGGGCTACAACAACGGCGTGACGTACTACAAGCGAAAGGCGTACGATTCGGGGATCATCTACTTTCGCGATGTCGTCAAACAGTATCCCAAGACCGACGCCGCACGGAAGTCGCAGATCAGGCTCGTGCAGTCGTATCGCGCGATTAAGTACAAGGAAGACGTTGCCGAGACGTGCGGCCTTCTCGAGAAGGCGCACCCCGGAGACAAGGATGTCGCGAAGGCGTGCCGCGGAGTGAAGGCCGTACTCGTCGCGGATAGCATCGCGAATCCGCCGGCGAAGACGGCGTCCCAAACCGCCCCGATCTCGAATCCCCCGGCGCCGGTGGCGCCGACGTCGGGCACGCCGGTGCCGGCACCCGTTCCGGAGCCGGGCAAGACTCCTCCCGGACGGTGAGCTGACCGTGCGTCTCGGCGTTCTCGGCGGGACGTTCGATCCTCCGCACATCGGTCACCTGCTCGCCGCCAGCGACGCGTTCGAGGCGCTCTCGCTCGACAAGCTGCTGTTCGTTCCGTCATCCCTACCTCCGTACAAGTCCCACTCGGTGCAGGGCTCGCCGGAGCAGCGGCTGCGCATGCTCGAGCTGACCATCGGAGACGATCCGCGCTTCGAGGCGAGCCGTCTCGAACTGGATCGAGTCGGGTTATCTTTCACGGTCGACACGCTCGCGGCGCTCGCGGCCGAAACGCCGGGGGTGTCGCTCTTCATGCTGATCGGGGAAGATCTCGCCACGCAGATCGCGAGTTGGCGCGATGCAGCGCGTATCGCCGACCTGGCGACGATCGTGGTACTGGTGCGCGCGACGGCGGTGCCGGCAAGCGCGCTGGAGGCGAGCCTCCCGATGACGAGGATCGCGACGCGGCGCATCGAGCTTTCGTCGACCGAGATACGCGACCGGGAACGTGCCGGGCGCTCGATTCACGGGTTCGTAACGGATGCCGTCGCTGCGTTCATCGACGCGGCCGGCTTGTACCGATAGAGGCGACGAATGCTCAAGAAAATCGCGACATCACTGTTCGGCACCAGGCACGCGCGCGAGATGAAGCGCGTGCAGCCGATCGTTGATGCCATCAACGCCGAGTACGAACGGCTCCACTCGGTGTCCGAGGAGGAGCTGCGCGCGCAAACAGCGAAGCTTCGCGGCATCATCGCCGAGCGCGCGCGCCCGCTGGAGGAAAAGATCGCGGCGCTGCGCGAGCGCAAGCACTCGACGCCAGACGCGGAGGAGCGCGATGGCATCGACCGCGAGATCAACGGGCCCGACGGCAAGGGCGGCCTGGAAGGCGAGCTGCGCGACGCGATCGCCGAATCGCTCGACGAGATTCTCCCCGAGGCGTTCGCGACCGTGCGCGAAGGAGCGCGCCGCCTGCTCGGAACTACCGCCATGGTCACCGGCCACGAAACGCCGTGGAACATGGTGCACTACGACGTGCAGCTCATCGGAGGCGTCCAGCTGCACTTCGGGAAAATCGCCGAGATGGCGACAGGTGAAGGCAAGACGCTCGTCGCGACGCTCCCGCTGTACCTGAACGCACTTGCGGGGCGTGGCGCTCATCTCGTCACGGTGAACTCGTACCTGGCCCGGCGCGACTCGCAGTGGATGGGGCACCTCTATTCGTACCTCGGCCTGAGCGTCGGCTGCATCGACGACACGGAGCCCAACACACCCGAGCGTCGCGAGGCCTACCTTCGCGACATCACCTACGGCACCAACAACGAGTTCGGCTTCGATTATCTGCGCGACAACATGGTCGTCTCGCTCGACCAGCGCGTGCAGCGTCCGCACTGGTATGCGATCGTGGACGAGGTCGACTCGGTGCTCATCGACGAGGCGCGCACGCCGCTCATCATCTCCGGCCCTGTCGGCGACGAGAGCGACATGCAGTATCGCGAGTTCAACGCGACCGTCGCGCGCGTCGCGCGGCTGCAGTCCGATGACGCGAACCGTCTGGTGGCCGAGGGCGAGGCCGCGATGGCGAGCGGAGACACCGAGAACGCCGGGCTGCGGTTCTATCAGGCGCAGCTCGGCGCTCCGAAGAACAAGCGGCTTCTCAAGGCGCTCCAGGAGCCCGGTGTCAAGCAGCTCGTGCAGCGGATGGAGCTGGACCATATCGCCGACCGCAAGCAGCCCGCCGCGAAGCAGCAGTTCCAGGACATCGAGGAACGGCTGCTGTTCGTGCTCGATGAGCGCGGCCACACCGTGCACCTCACCGATCGCGGCGCGGACGTCATGTCGCCCGAAGATCCGGATGCGTTTCTGCTTCCGGACATCTCGGAGGAAGTGCACCGCATCGATCACGACGCCACGCTCGCGCCGCAGGAGAAGCTCGATGCGCGCGCCGCCATCGAGCGCGCCTACGCGGAGCGCAGCGAGCGGCTGAACATCGTGCACCAGCTGCTGCGCGCGCACGCGCTCTACGAGAAGGACGTGAACTACGTCGTGCAAGACGGGCAGGTGCTCATCGTCGATGAGTTCACCGGCCGCACGATGCCGGGACGCCGCTGGTCCGAGGGCTTGCACCAGGCTGTCGAGGCCAAGGAAGGGGTGCAGGTGAAGGGCGAGACCCAGACCATGGCCACGATCACGATTCAGAACTACTTCCGCATGTACGAGAAGCTCTCGGGGATGACCGGTACGGCCGAGACCGAGGAGACGGAATTCCACGACATCTACAAGCTCGAGGTCGCGGTGATTCCGACGAACATGCCCGTGATTCGCGACGACCGGCAGGACTGGATCTACCGCACGCGGCGCGAGAAGTACAACGCGATTCTCGAGGAGACGCAGCGGCTTCACGCGCTCGGCTTCCCGGTGCTCGTGGGCACGGTGAACGTCGATGTGTCGGAGACGCTCGCGCGCATGTTCCAGCGCGCCGGGATCAGGCACAACGTGCTGAATGCGAAGTACCACCAGCGCGAGGCCGAGATCGTGGCCGGCGCGGGCCAGCCCGGCGCGGTGACGATCGCGACGAACATGGCCGGCCGCGGTACGGACATCAAGCTCGGCGAAGGGGTCACGGTGTCCAAGCCGTCGCAAGTGAAGGATCCCGAGGGCAAGACGCTCGAGGTCTCGGAGGTCGGTGGCCTGCACATCATCGGCTCCGAGCGCCACGAGTCGCGGCGCATCGATCGCCAGCTGCGCGGCCGCGCGGGACGACAGGGAGATCCGGGCGCCACGCAGTTCTTCCTGTCGCTCGAGGACGACCTGATGCGCCTCTTCGGATCCGAGCGCATCGCCAAGCTCATGGATCGGCTCGGCGCGCAGGAAGGCGAGGTGCTCGCGCATCCGCTCATCACGCGCTCGATCGAGCAGGCGCAGAAGCGCGTCGAGCTGCAGAACTTCCAGGCGCGCAAACGGCTGCTGGAATACGACGACGTGATGAACCAGCAGCGCGAGGTGATCTATTCATTGCGGGCGTTCGCGCTCGAGGGCGGCGAGGAGCTCAAGGGCGAAGCGCTGAAGATGGTCGAGCGCGCGATCGAGCGGCGAGTCGAGCAGGCGCTCGAGGGCTACGACTCGGAAAGCGACTGGGATTTCGGCGTGCTGCGTCAGGATCTCCTGATGCACTACCTGCTCTTCGTGCCGCAGTTCGAGGATGGAGCCGCGGTGAAGCCGGGAACGATCGCCGAGGCGAAGGAAATGTCGCGCGCCGCCGCGAGCGCCGCGTTCGCGACGAAGCTCGCGACGCTCGACGTCTACTCCGACGAGCTGCTCTCGCGCGTGATGCTCCACG
>DATHJR010000230.1:0-9573 GCA_035286525.1 Gemmatimonadaceae bacterium
CGAGGGACGCCGCGGCATTGGCAAGCAGCGCCTGGCGATTTGGCTCGGGCAGCTCCTGCTCTGCACGGGAGAGGGCGAGCGTCCGTGCGGCAGGTGCAAGAACTGCCGCTACTCGATGGAGCTGGTCCATCCCGATCTGCGCTGGTTCTTCCCTCGACCGCGACAGGCGAACGCCGATCCCGCCGCGCAGGAAATTCTGGAGGACCAGGCCGAAGCCGTGCAAGCGCGTGTGGCCGACTTCGGACTGTACGCGCCGCCCAGCGGGAGCGACGCGATATTCGTAGCGACCGTGCGCGCGCTAGTGCAGTTCGCGGCGTACAGTCCGAGCGTCGCGAATCGGAAGGTCATTATCGTGGGCGACGCGGAGCGCATGGTGCCGCAGGAGGGCGCGGATCAGGCTGCGAACGCATTCCTCAAGCTCCTCGAGGAGCCGCCCACCGATACGACGATCATTCTCACATCGAGTGAGCCGGGCTCGCTCCTCCCGACGATTCGGTCGCGCGTGGTTTCGGTGCGGGTTGCGCCGCTCCCCAATTCGGCGATCGCCGCCTTTCTGCACGAACCGCATGTCGAGAAGGCGCTCGCCGAGCTGGATCTCCCTGCATCGGAAGATGAGCGAATAGCGCTCGCGGCCGGCGCCCCGGGTACGCTGCTCGCCGTCACCGCAAGCGGCGACGCGATGAAGATGGCCAGAACCATTCTCGCCGCAGCCAGCGGCTCGCGCGCGGACCGGATTCGCGCGGCCTTCGCCCTCTCATCCGCTGGTGCGCGTGGCGGCTTCTCCGAGCTGCTCGACGCGCTCACGGTCGCCCTTCACGGGCGAGTCCGGGAGGCGTCGGTATCGGGCGATACACACGCCGGCGAGGCCGCTAGCCGGGCGATCGACTTGGTCGAGGGTGCAAAGTTGCGCGCAAGCGGCAACGTAAACCCGCAATTGATTGCGAGTGCAATGATTCGTGCCATGAGCGAGCTCTAGTATGGGAAAGCTCACTCATGCAGATTCCAGTGGTCAGGCCAAGATGGTGGACGTCTCCGGAAAGGCAGTTACGGCCCGATATGCACGTGCTAGCGGCAACATCCGAATGAAGCCCGAAACGTTCGACGCAATTCGCGGGAACTCCATCGCAAAAGGAGACGTATTGTCAGTAGCCCGGATCGCCGGGATCATGGCGGCCAAGAGAACGGCGGAGTTGATCCCTCTCTGCCACACCGTGCCATTGAGCGATATCGAGGTCGTCCTAACGCTCGATTCAGAGCTTCCTGGCGTTCATTGCGAGGCCACAGCGCGCACAATTGCCCAGACCGGCGTGGAAATGGAAGCGATCTCTGCCGTAGCTCTAAGCCTGGTAACCATTTACGATATGGCGAAGGCGATCGACAAAGATATGATCATATGTGACATAAGTTTACAAGAGAAGACGGGTGGTAAGTCCGGAAGCTGGAATAGGTCCGCCGGGGCATGACCGTTGCCTTAAGAAGGGTTGGTTCGGGGCTCTAATCTTCCCCCCGATCGCACGTCTGGTTCCCCCTGCAGACGGAGTCTGAATGAGCTATACCAAGTCAAATTATGCCTATCGGGGAGAGCGCCTCCGGCGCATCGATAGGATCCGGAAAAGTTTGATCGTCGTAGCCTTGCTCGCGATCGTGGCGCTGCTGCCACGCGAGCATCCGGCGGTCGCCGAGGCCTCGGTCAAGGCACCCGCCGCCTTCCCCTTCGGGATCGCGGACGCGCGCCGCATGCACGCCGAGCTCGATGCCACGAAGGGGCAGCTAATCCTCGCGCAGTCGCAGTTGGATCGCGCCAACGCGGTCATCCAGTACTCCGCCACCTACAAGGTGGGCGCCGACCTGGCTGGATCGATCTATGACGTCGCGCTTGCCGAGGGCATTGAGCCGGATCTGGGCTTCCGCCTCGTTCGCGTCGAGAGCGAGTTCCACGACCACGCCACGAGCCATGTCGGCGCGCTGGGTCTCACGCAGGTGATGCCGTCCACGGCCAAGGACTTCGTTCCAGGGATCACGCACGAGCAGCTGTACGATCGCAAGACGAATCTCCAGATCGGATTCCGGTACCTGCGCGGGCTGATCAGCCAGTACCATGGCGACGTGAAGCTGGCGTTGCTCGTGTACAACCGCGGCCCGGTGGCGGTCGAGAGCCTGCGCGCGCTCGGACTCGATCCGCGCAACGGCTACGAGATGGCGGTCACGCGCGGCTATACCGGAAAGGGTACGGTCGACTGAACCGTTCGAAGCTCGCACGAAGACAGAGGGCTCGCCGGCGCACTGCCGGCGAGCCCTCTGTCTTTTGACGATCACACTGTTTCGGCTAGTGCTCCACAGTCGCGGACCGTGTTCGCAACTGCCGCTCGGGCCGGCCGTAACAGGTGGAAAAACGAAGGGAACGGATTCAACGGACGGAACGGACGATTGGCGCGGACCACTTTCGCGATTGCCGCTCGGGCCGGCCGAAGCAAACCGTCCTCGCCTTTCGCGCTCATCCGGGAGTTGTCCGTTTGCCTCCGTTCAATTCGTATCATCAATTGTTACGGCTCGGTCCGCACTCGCGAACTACTTTCGCAACGGCTGCTCGGGCCGGCTGTAACAGGGTGAAAAACGAAGGGAACGGATTCAACGGACGGAACAGACGAAAGCTCAGAGAGGACTCAGGACATTAGTTCTCGGCCTTGGTCTTCCTGTGCTTGCTGCGCGTGCCCGTCTTCACGACGAGCACCTGCCCCGGAATCAGCCGGCTTCCGCTCATGCCGTTCAGGCGCATCAGCCCCGTGACCGTCGTGCCGTAACGCAGGGCGATTTTTCCGAGTGACTCGCCCTTCACGACGACGTGCGTGGTGGTCGAGCCGCGCTTGGACGAGCCCCACTTCTCCACGCTCGGATCGGGAATGTCGAGGGCGGCGGCCACCACTGCGGAGGACGGAAGCAGCACCGGCTCGCCGAGCGGGAGGCGTCCGCGTTTCGTCGGCTTGAGGGCACGGTTGTACCAGGTGAGCGACCGCACCGACACTCCAGCGCGCTGCGCGATCGAGCTCATCGTCTCGCCCTTCTTCACGGACGACTTCGTAAAGGCCGACCGGTCGGCTGACGCGAGCTGTGCGAACGCGCTGTCGAACCCCTCCGCGTGGCCCCTCGGAACGCGCGCCACGAATCGCTGATCGGGAGGCGTCATTCCTCGCAGCACTTCCGGATTCAGATCCTGAATCTCGGCGAGCGACGCATCCGCAGCCTTCGCGATGGCCGCGAGCGGAGTCGCGGCGCCAACCTGCACTGAATCGTACGAGTACTCGGGTAGATAGTTCACCTTGAGACCGTACTTGCCCGGCTCCTTCGCCACGAGCGCCGCTGCGATGAGTTTCGGAACGTAGTCGCGCGTCTCAGCGCGCAGGTAGTTCCCTGCCGCCGCCATCGAGAAGAACGCGCTGTCGCCACTCTCGCCCTCGACCTCGTCCGCGTAGCGTTTGAGTCCGCGCGACACGCGACCTGCCCCGCCGTTGTACGCGGCGGCCGCGAGGTAGTACGACCCGAACTGGTCCTTGAGCCATCCGAGGAACTTGATCGCGCCGTCGGTGGAGCGAACAGGATCACGACGCTCATCGATCCACCAATCCACGCGAAGGCCGGTGCCGCGGGCCGTGCTCGCCATGAACTGCCAGAGGCCTACTGCGGCGGCGCTCGAGTACGCATGCGGATTGTAGCCGCTCTCGATGAGCGCGAGATACGTCATGTCCTCGGGCATTCCGGCCGCATGCAGCTTGCGGCGAATGATCGGCTCGTAGCGTCCGCCGCGCGCAAGCTCCTCCGCGAAACGATCGCCCGAGGGTCCGGTAAAGCGTCCCACGAAATACACGACGCGATCGTGCGTCTCGAACGACCGCACATCGATGTCCCAGGTCGGCTCGGCGGCCACGGCCGGAGCGATCGCGATGGAATCGCCGAAGATCTTCACGGCCTCGTGCGTCAGATCGCGTTGCGCGACGTGCACGACCTCGGGCGTCGTTGGGTCGAGCGGAATGTTGGCGAGTGCAGTCGAGGTCGAGCTGTCGGTTGGCGGTGGTGTCGTCGCTACGGGCGAGGGCGCCTGCTTGGGCTTGGAGCCGTGACACGCGGATACCAGTACCGCCAGCGTCACGACCGCGACTCGCGCCTTCACCAACATCCTCGCGCGGCTCGGCCGGGCGTCTGCTCTGGTACGGATCCGATCATTGTCGCTCCGTGTGGATGCGAGGGGCGGTGCCCTCAGCGCATCGAGATGAAATTTCCGAGCACCCGGTTTGTGGCGCCGAGCACCGCGATCACGGCGCCGCGCACCTGATCGTCCTCGACGAGGCACGATCCGAGCAACTTGAGCGGGCCGTCCGCGCGATTGGTGATGGAGACGATGACCACGTTGGCGTCGAACGCGCGGATGGACTTCACGCCCGCGAGATCGAACTGGAGCACGTTGTCGGAGAAGCGCTCGATCGCGCGGAGGGCCGCCTCAGCCGCCACGCGCAAATCTACGGTGGGGCTCGATTGGCCAGAAGCGGAGCCGCGCACCTTGATCCCCTCGATCCACTCGAGCTCGACCTCCGCCGTGCAGCGGCCGCCCGGTGTGCGATGAAACTTGAAGTCGCTGAAGCGCAGCCGTTGCCGGGCCTGTTGCAGCTCCTGCGGCGACGTCGAAATGGCGGCCATCAGCGGATTGTCCGGCATAGTATTGGGTGCGGCAGGATGGCGTCGGCGCTCGGTAGAGCCGGCATTGGTATCACGAATAACGGTGAGGAAAGCAACTGGCTGGCGGCCTGGCTACACGGCGGGCATATTCGCGGCATGATCACTTTCATTGCAACGCTCGCGCTCGCTGTGACGATACCTGCCACCTCCGCGGATTCGCTGGCGGCGCGGATCCAGGCGCGCGTCGCCGAGCTTCCGGGCGCCGAGGTTGGTGTCGCATATCACAAGCTGGGCACCAACGACTCGCTGTATCTAAACGCGGATACTGATTTTCATGCGGCAAGCACGATGAAGGTGCCGATCATGATTCAGCTCTTTCGGCGTGTGGATGCTGGGGGGCTTTCGCTGGACTACCCGCTGTTGCTGGTGAACGAGTTCGGTTCGATCGTCGATGGTTCGCCGTACGCGCTGCACGAGACCGACGACTCCGACAGCATGATGTACAAGCTCGTCGGCACACGCGTGACCGTGCGCGATCTCATTACCCACATGATCACACGCTCGAGCAATCTCGCCGCGAACTCGCTCGTAGCGCTCGCTGGCGCCGCCCACGCCGAGTCGACGATGAGATCGCTCGGCGCCATGCGCATTCGCGTTCTGCGGGGCGTCGAGGACCAGAAGGCATTCGACAACGGCATGAACAACACGACGACGGCGCGCGATCTGGCGATCATCCTCACCGCGATTCAGGAGAACACGGCGGCGTCGGCGAAGAGCTGCGCCGCGATGCGAGAAGTGATGCTTCGCGAGGAATTTCCGGAGCGAATTGTCGCAGGAGTGCCACCGGGTACGCCGGTCGCACACAAGACTGGCGACATCACGGCGGTCATGCACGATGCGGGAATCATTTACCCGATTCACGACAAACCGTACGTGCTCGTGGTGCTGACCAGGGGCATCAAGGACCAGCACGCATCCGAAAAGCTGATCGCCGACATCTCGCGAATGGTCTACGAGCACACGGTATCGGGCTCGCCAAAATCGTGATGGCGAGCACAACGGCACCGACTGTGCCTGCCGCAACAAAGTTGCCGTTATGCAACGAAATGTTGTGCGAAAGGGGATGGTTTTGGTCAGGGCGAAATTAGAACACTTTGTGTAACAATGGGTTACAGCGGGCACAGGCGTTGCTTGAGTGATTGCCACCCGCGTTAGTCCGCGCCCGCTTTTGGCGCCAACCCAAGCTGCGCAGAGCCCGCCATCCTATGTCGCAAAACTCGCAGGCCCGCCGGACGGCCAATCCGGACGTCATGAGCTACCAGCGCTCCGCTTCGGATGCTCCGGCAACGGATCCCAAGCCTGCTCCCGGCACCGAGTTCGGGCTGGAAAGCATCGTCGGCACGAGCGAATCGCTGCGCGAAGCATTGGATCGGGCGCGCAAGGTGTCCGCGAGCCGGACGACCACCGTCCTTATCGTCGGCGAGACCGGAACCGGCAAGGAGCTCATCGCCCGCGGGATTCATTACTCGGGACCGGGACGCGGCGAGCCCTTCGTGGCCGTCAACTGCGCCGCGATTCCCGAAGCGCTGCTCGAGTCCGAGCTGTTCGGTCATGAGCGCGGCGCGTTTACCGATGCGCGCTCGCAGAAGCGGGGACTGATGGAGCTCGCGGGCCAGGGAACGCTCTTTCTCGACGAGATCGGCGAGCTTCCGCCACGGCTTCAGCCGAAGCTCCTGCGCGCGCTCGAAGAGCGCCGCGTTCGCCGGCTCGGCGGACTGCAGGAGGTCGAGATCACCTGCCGCATCATCGCCGCCGCGAACAATTCGTTGCACGACGCAGTCTCGCGACTCGAGTTCCGCGAAGATTTGTACTACCGGCTCAATGTGTTCCGGGTGGCGCTGCCACCCCTGCGCGAGCGCGAGGGCGACGTCGAGCTGCTTGGAAATTATTTTCTCAGCGAGCTCGCGCGACAGCAGGAGCTCGACCAGAAGTCGCTCGATGCGAGCGCGGTCGCCGCACTTCGCGCGCACAACTGGCCCGGCAACATTCGCGAATTGAAAAACGTAATAGAACATGCAGCGATTCTGTGCGAAGGCGAGGTGATTAGCGCGTCGCACCTCATGATCCAGCAGCGGCGGTCGCATCCGGCCGTACGAACCGATGGCGCGATGCGCGAGATTCAGATTCCGCCGCAAGGGAAATCGCTCGACATGATAGAAAAAGAGGCAGTGTCTGCAACGCTCGAGATCACCCGTGGCAATCGCAGCGCTGCCTCGCGAATCCTTGGCATTTCGCGGCCGACGTTGGCGCGCAAGATGCGAGAGTATGGACTCACGACGGTGGGAACCGACAGGGCCGAGTGAGCGTACAATACTCCGGGCCTTGCGGCACCCGGAGCATCTCCTCGATCGGACAGGTTCGCATGTCGGCAGGGCAGCGTGACGAGTAATCCGATCAAGGTTCTGCTGATCACGCCGACCGAGCGCGATGTGCGCCGGTTGCACGGTGTCGTCTCCGTACCGGGCGCGAGCCACGTCGAGCTCACGCACGTTCTCGATGTCGGCGCCGCCGTGCGCCGCCTGAGCGACACGCGCTTCGACGCGCTCCTCCTCGATCTCGCCGTCGCCCACACGCATCCGCTCGAGCCGCTCTGGCGCATGCACGAGCACGCGCCCGATGTGCCGATCATCGTGCTCACGAGCATGGAGGATGAAACGCTCGCCGTGCGCGCGCTGAAGGCCGGCGCGCAGGACTCGCTCGTGAAGGGGCAGATCGACGGGAACCTCCTCACGCGGGCGATCCGCTACGCGATCGAGCGCCACCAGTTGCAGATGGCGCTGCACGCCATGTCGCTCATCGACGATCTCACGGGACTCTATAACCGCCGTGGCTTTCTCACGCTCGCGCGGCAGCACTTAAAGATGGCCGACCGCCTGCGCAAGCGGGTGTCGCACATCTTCGTCGACCTCGATGGGCTCAAGCGCATCAACGACACGAAGGGCCACCGGCACGGCGATCAGGCGATCGTGGAAACCGCGGAGATGCTGAAGGAAACCTTCCGCGAGTCCGACATCGTCGCGCGCATCGGCGGCGACGAGTTCGTGGTGCTCGCGATGGACAATGCCACGGGGCAGCTGGAGGACACGTGGCAGCAGCGCGTGCAGGAGAATCTCGCGATGCGCAATCGCCGCCCGAATCGCGCGTACGCGCTCTCGGTGAGCATGGGCATCGCCTACTACGATCCCGATTTCCCCACGGCGCTCGACGACCTGCTCGCCCGCGCGGACACGCTCATGTACGAAGAAAAGCGTGCGAAGCGCCACCTGGAAGAGCAAGGCACATTGGCACACGCGCCGCGAGGGGATTGAGTTCGCGGTGCGCGCGGAACACAGGCATCAACAATTGAAATGCCGAGCTCGTGATACCCGCGGAACACAGGCATCAACAAATGAATTACGGATTGAACGGATAACTGCCTGATTTTGTCCGTTCAATCCGTGCGGTTGTCGGTTCAATCCGTTTCCAAAATTGTTAGTGCTTACTCGCGAAAAGGGCCGGCCATAGCGAAATGGTCGGCCCTTTTCTTACCGTCAGCCGGGCGAGCTCGTTACGCCCCTTCGACGATGATCAGGTACTTCGACGGCCCCCAGAATTCGGCGGGCTGCGAAATGTGTAGGTCGCCCGTTGGTTTGCCATCGGCGCCCTGCGCCTGCTCGATCAGCGCGGGATCCTGACGCGAGACGACCTTGAAGGGCTTGTCGGTAATGTGAAGGGCGATCGGCGTGTCGTCCCACTTGTTGATCGCGGTGAACGCGGACGCGTCGAGCTTGCGCGCGGGAACCAGCGCCTTGTGTCCGAAGAACAGGAACTTCGATCCCTCCTCCACGATGATTCCGCGCGCCTTAAGATCATCCTTCGTGCCGACCACGTAGTAAACCGTGTTCGCGGCCTTGCGAAGATCGGTGACCGTGTCGGCGATCGCTGCATTCGATGACGCGAGCGTCGTGTTCACGGTGGTCAGCGAATCGACGCGCGAGTTGAGCGCCGCCAGGTCGGCCTTGTTCTGCTCCAGCATGGCCTGCAGGTTCGTGATCGTCGCCTGATAGTCGGCGACCTGGCCCCCGAGCGTCTTGTTCTTCTCGCCCATGGCCGCGACGCGCGCGCGGCTCTTGTTGAGCAGCACGGTTACTTCCTGCACCTTGCCGAGCAGGCTCGCACGATAGGCAGCCTGCGGATCGCCGTTCTTCTCGCCCTTCACGTCGAGCGGCACGTGTGACTGCAGCCCCTTCACCTTCGACAGCTCCTTGTCCATGTCGGCCAGGAGTTGCGTGGTCTGCTGGAAGCCCTGCATCAGCGAATCCTGCTGCGCCGAAACCGAGCGGGCCTGCGCGAGCTGCGTGGTGAGCACGGTGACGGAATCCGGGGCTGAGGCCGACGTGCTTCCACCAGAGCCGATCTTTTCGCAGGCGACGAGCGTGAAGCCCAGAAGAAGGTAGAGGGGCATGCGTGACATCATGTGGCTCCTGAACTCGAAAGAAGACGAACGCTAACATGTTGACATACTGTAAGAAAGCACGCTGAGGTCGCTGGCGCCGTGATTGTCGTCACAGTGCGTGCCGTTCGTCGCGTAAGAGGAAGGAGATATCATCACCCGCGCGGTATTCCGTGCGTGGCGAGCCAAACGCGAATACGGGCGCGCTGCCCTCGCCGTTTAACGCGATTTCGTCGTCGGTGATGCGAAGCGAGCTGCCCTCGCGAAGACCGAGAACACGCGTCGTCCGATTCAGCGCGATGTACTCCTCGAGTCGCTCGGCGCGCGTTTCCCCCTGATGATTCGGTTGGTGGAAGTCCGTGAAATGCGCGTTGATCTGGAATGGGATGAGGCCGAGCGAGCGCAGTGATTCC
>DATHJR010000231.1:0-3372 GCA_035286525.1 Gemmatimonadaceae bacterium
CGGGCTGCTCGGACTCACGAAGAACATCATCCTCCCCGGATACGCCGCGTACGCGAACACTCCCGCGGGCAGCCTGTATCCCGCGAACGCGAACGTCTTCGACCTCGCTCACGCGCAGGGCGCGCTCACCGGCTACGTGCACCCGTTCGACGAGGCGCCGAATCCCGAGGACACGGTGGCGCGCGTCACGAGCGAGCTCCCCGTCGACGTTGCGCTCGGAAAGGTCGACTACATGGAGATCCTCGGCTTCAGCGATCATCGAGCGACCGCCGCCGTGTGGTACCGGCTGCTCAACTGCGGCTTCAGAATCCCGGCTGGGGCGGGAACCGATGCGATGACGAACTACGCGTCGCTGCGTGGCCCGGTGGGGATGAATCGCGTGTACGTGCACACCGGCACCACGCTCACCCACGCGAATTGGATGCGCGCGATCAAGGCGGGAAAGACGTTCGCGACGAATGGGCCGCTCCTCTCGCTCGTCGCAAACGGGAAGGAGCCGGGCGACGAGATCGCATTCCCGCTTGGCACGCACACCATGGTCGTGCGCGCGACGATGCACTCCATCGCGCCAGTCGAGCATCTCGAGCTCGTGCAAAACGGGAAAGTGGTCGCGACGGTGCCGATGTCATCCGATCACATGAGCGCGTCGGCGACCGTAAGGGTGCCGGTGCAGCGGAGCGGCTGGATCACGCTTCGCGCGTGGAGCGAGCACGCGACGCCGCCGATTCTCGACATCTATCCCTTCGCCACGACGAGCCCCGTCTACCTGACCGTGGCCGGCATCCCGCCGCGCTCACCCGACGATGCGCGCTTCTTCGTCGACTGGGTGGACCGGTTGCGCGAGGGCGCCGAGCGCCACGAGGGCTGGAACAGCGCAGCCGAGAAGGCGTCCGTGCTCGATCTCATTTCCCGCGCGCGGGCGGAGTTCGAACAGCGCGCGTACGAGATCAGCGTCTCCCGCTAGCTCACGTCGGCGGCGGAGAGGAGACGTCGCGCTCGCGCACGCCGCTCCCGGGACGACAGGAGGCGAGGTGGGCGGCGAAGCGCGATGTAGTCACCCTGCGCGAACATCGCGGACAACGCCGGCAACACTCCAGCACGTGCATGACGACGGCACCGGCGCGATGACACGCGCAGCGGCATTCATCAGTGGACTGCTCCTGGAGCACGTCCGCCATGAGCATCTCTATCGAGTAGTGTGGGCCTGCGAGTTCGTTTATCAATGCGCAATGTGATCTACATCACGCACGAGTTTCTTTCGCGGCAACAGCATGCGACACGTTCACATGTTCCGCAAGTGGAGCGAGCCCAGCCTTTGCCTCCTAGCCCTGTTCGATTACCTGTGCCACCCCGGTGCGCGCGGCCTCGTACGCGGCCTCGAGCACTGCCGCGACATTCCCGATGTCGAGTAACGACGGCTCGAGATCGTTCGCGTCCATCGCGTTGGCGAATGAATTGAACAATCCCGCGAACCACGCGGGATAGGCCGACTTCTCGAGCTGCGCGGTAAAGTCGAACGACTCCACGTCGCCCTCGCGCTCGAGACGGAGCAGGCCGCCAATCCAGTCGATCGAGCCGGCGTCGCCGATGAATCGCACGTGACTCTCCCGATGGCGCGCGGCCCACGTCAGGAACATGACGCCGAGCCGCTCCGGGTATTCGAAGAGGAGGTGCGCGCTGTCCTCCACGTCGTAATCTCGATGACGCAGCAGTCCCGTCCACGCACGCACGCGCGGCGGCACGCCCGCGACGTCGAGCATCTCGTAAATCAGATGTGTGCCGTGATCGAGAAGAATCCCGCCGCTAGCATCTGCGCGCAGACCGCGCCACGGCGTCGCGTCGGCACTCGTGCCGCGGTCCGCCATGAGCCGGTAGACGTGCAGCTCGGCGAGATGCCATCGTCCGATCGCGCCCTCGGCCAGCCACTTACGCAGCTGCACCCACACGGGATTGTAGCGATACTGATGACAGGGCATCACGACGCGCCCGGATTCGCGAGACGCATCCGCGATGCAGCGTGCCTCGGCCGTCGAGAGCGCGACGGGCTTCTCGCACAGAACGTGGTAGCCGTGCTCGAGCGCCCAGATCGTGAAATCGAGGTGCGACGATGTCGGCGTGCAGATGTCGACGAAGTCGACGTCCTCGATCAGCCGGAGGTCATCGCGCGAGGTGAGCTGCGGCACGCCATCCAGCGGAACGACGGATGGCGCATCGTCCACGGTCGCCACGATTTCGAGCCGGCTGCGCGTCGCAGCGTCGAACGTGAAGCCGGGAATGTGCGACCCGCGCGCGACGCCGCCGAGCCCGATCACCGCGCCGCGATACTTCCGCGGCGGCGATGCGGGGGCCGCGTCCCCACGAGGCGACGCGGCGAGTGCTGCGTGTTCGCTCACCGTGCGAGCGTGTCCGCTGTTTCGCGGAGGATGTCCTCGGTGATCGCGAGCGCTTCCATCGCCAGCTCCTCGTTGATCACGAGCGGCGGGTTGATGCGCACCTCGGGATTGTAGATCATGGACAATACGCCACGAGCGAGACACTTGTCGAAGATCTGCCGCGTGAGCTTCTTGTCGAGCAGCGTGTCGGTGCCCGGCTGCACGATGTCGAAGCCGATCATGAGTCCGCGGCCCCGGGCATCCTTGACGATCGGAATCTCACGCTCCCAGCGCTGGATCTCCGCGAGCATCTTCTCGCCGATCTTGCGCGAGTTCTCGACGAGCCCTTCCTCCTGGATCGTCTCGATGGTGACGCGCGCCGCTGCCGCCGCCATCGGGTTCCCTCCGTAGCTCGACGAGCTGCCGCTCGGGTTCGCCCATGGCTTCGCGAACGCGACTTTCTCGCGCACGAGCAAGCCGCTCATCGGGAAGCCGCCACCGAAGCCCTTTCCGCAGGTCATGATGTCGGGGACGATGTTGCCCTCGTGCTCGATGCCCCAGAATTTCCCCGTGCGGCCGAAGCCGGTGATCATCTCGTCCGCGATCAGCAGCGCTCCGATCTCGTCGCACAGCTGGCGCAGCGCCTTCATGAAGCCGCGGCGCGGAACAATGTTGCCCGCCGTGCCCTGGATCGGCTCGACGATGATCGCCGCGATGTCGTTCGAGGTCTCGTACTGGATCTTGCTCTTCAGAAAGCCGATCGCATCGCAATCGCAGTCACGATGCGACTTGTCGAAGCCACAGCGGTGCGCGGGATCGTACGGCGACAGGTAGCGGCCGGGCGCGAGCGGCCCGAGATCGAATTTGAAGTTCGAGCCGAGGAGTGGAAGCACGCCCGCGGTCTTGCCGTGAAAGCCGCCCCAGAAACCGATGACCTCGTTCTTCCCGGTGTACGACTTCGCAAGGCGAAGCGCCGACTCGACAGCCTCCGCCCCGCTCG
>DATHJR010000232.1:0-2770 GCA_035286525.1 Gemmatimonadaceae bacterium
ACCGCCCAACCCACCGCGAAGGCGGTGACGAACCACCACATGGAGCGCTTCGTCGCCTCGGTCGTGCGCCCATCTTCCGCCGAGATCTCCGAGGAGAGCGGGCGCCCCTCGATCGTCAGCCATCCGTTCTGCAGCTCGTCACGCAGATCGGCCGGCGTATCGTGCGGCAGCTCGCGGAGGAAGGTGCGAGTGACGATCGATCGCGCCTCGTCGCTCGTGGACGCTGGACACGCGATTCGCATCAGGATCGGCACGGCGAAGAACAGAAAGGCGCCGAAGGCGGTGAGGCCGAGGAAGATCCCGAAACTCGCGCCGCCCCTGAACGACATCTTCTCACCCATGAACACGGTCACGAGCCACGCGATCACGAGGACTCCGAGCTGCATCCCGTGCGCGTTCTCCGCGACCATGCGTCCCAGCATGCGATGGTACACCTGACGCGCGATCTGAACGGTGCTGCCGTCGTGATTCGGACCCGCGAAGACGAGCGGATCGACCGGGACGAATTTCCAGAACCAGTGGTTGATGACTGTTCCATCCGGCCCAATCGGCTTCGGCCCAACGGCCGTGATCTCCTTCACGATCGACTCGTTCATCTCCCCTCCCGGGCTGGGAACGACAGTTGAGACACACGCGAACGCGCGCGCTCGCGGGCTGACGAACAGCATTGCGCAGTCTGCAGGGGAAAGTCGTCAGAGGCCGCGTTCTCGAGTGCCACGCAGGCGGGCTCGAACGGTGTGAGAAACGAATCGAACGGAGCGAACGGACGGGAGCGGACGTGACTCCGAGGCGATCACGAAGCTTTGACTCACGGCTGTGCTCGACGCGGAACCGGTAGCTCGCGAGGAGTTGCAGGCGCGCCGTCGTTATGGTCTCGATTCCGTGAGAGTCCGTTCGCTCCGTTCGATTCGTTCCTTCAACTGTTGGAGCCTGCATTCTGCAGCCGTGGACGCCGATGATTTAGCTCGAAACAACATGAGCCAATCACATTCAAGTGATTGGCTCATTTATATATAGCGCGCTCGTCTCTCCCTTCGCATTATATCCGCGAGAAGCTCCCTGACCGGCTCAGGACTTACGAGATCTCGTGCCCGCGAATGCGAAGAACCGGAAAGCACCAGAACGAGTTCTACTACATCATGGTGCCGGTGGACCAAGAGCAGCGAGAGATGAAGCCTCCGCCGCGGCTTCACGCAGACAAATCTTTCCTACCTGGAGGAAGCGATTCCACGCGTCAGCTGAGAAGAAAGTGCAGGCCGCGCGAAAGGTGCGCTTTCAGGGAGGCTGAACTTGTAAGCCTGCGATCTCAGCGTGCTTCGAGATCCTTCAAGTGTGCGAGCCGCCGCTTGACCTCCGCCACCTTGGGCTGGAGCACTGCATCGGCGTTCTTCCACTGATCCACGAACTGCAGATAGTGGCCCTCGGCCTTCGCGCGCTCTCCCTTCGCCTCGTATAGCTCGCCGAGTCGCTTGTGCGTGCCGGCGAGAAAGAGCGGATCCATGATGAACGTCCCCTTAAGCGAAGCCGGCGTGGCGAGATAGGTCTCGTACATCGCGATCGCGGAATCCGGCAGGCTCGCGAGATCGAACGCGCGGGCGAGCCGCGCGTCGAGGCACGGCACACACGCGTCCGTCGGACCGTCGGGCCGCCGATCTCCGCGCCGGAACTCCGAGACCGCGTCCGATGGATGATGTTCCGCGAGGTCCACCTCACCCATGGTTCTGTGAAACTCCGGCTCGTTCTGTCGGATGAGCGCCGAGTCCTTGACCTCTACAACGTATTGGCCGAGCACTGCGCGCGCGCGATCCGGACGACCCGCCAGTGCGTACAGCTGAGATGCAACGAGATATTGCGACTTGTCGCCCTCGAGTGAGCGGACGGGCGCCCCGGCCAGCGCCGCATCCAGTCGCTTGACCGATCCGACGGTGTCCTCGCGAAACCAGATGTCGATCATCGCGCGACGCAGGTCGCCGCTGAGTGCCACCGCGGGCGCACCGCGCGCCGAGTCCTGCGCTCTCGCATCGGCGTCGATTCGTTCACTCTCGGCGAGTTGTCCCCGCAGGAGCTTCACGTCCCCAAGCTGGTGCGTGGCCCACGCCCGCGTGTACGCATCCTTCTCTCCAGCTCGCGCGTGCTCGAGCAGTTTCTCCGCGCTATCGACTTGTTGATGCGCGTAGAGAACATTGAATACGCTGTACAGCAATCCCGGGTTGCCGCGAAGTCCTATGCGAGCGGACACCAGGTTGGAGTCGGCTGCAGCCAACTCGCCGGCGTCGATGTTCACCAAAGGCAGGTTCGCGTAGGCAAAAGCGGAGGATCGAGTCCTCACGTCGCGCTTGTACAGCGTCTCCGCGCGCGCGTAGTCTCGCCTGTTCCACAGCGTGAGCGCGAGATTGTTGACGGCCACGCCATCGGTGGAATCGCGCAGCAGCACCGCCTCGTAGGCGGCGACGGCCTTTTGTCGATCGCGCCCCGGTCCCATGTCGAAGTAGGTCGCGATCGCGACATTTCGTTCGCGCTCGGTGAGATGATCTCGATTGCGATACGCATGATCGATCGCGGCGAATACCTGGGCCTGCGGCATGAGCGCGTTACTCATGACCACGCCGAGCTTGCGCCAGGCCATGGCGAACGTCGAATCGAGCGCCACCGCCTGCTGCAGCAGCGCGATCGCCTTCGGGTAGTCGGTCTCGAGGTCGTTGGCGCGTACCCCTTCCGCGTACTTCCGAAGTGCGTCGAGCGACCGCGTCGTCACCTGGTCGAGCGGCGG
>DATHJR010000233.1:0-4408 GCA_035286525.1 Gemmatimonadaceae bacterium
TCGTACGGGCTGTACTCGTCGCTGGGCGTGTACGAGGCGCTGATTCAGCATCTCGTCACCGGCACGGACACGGTCTCGATCCCGTCCATCAACATGGCGACCGGACGCACCGTGCCCAGGCTGTTTCTGAGGCGCTCGCCAACGACCGTGGATGCGGACTACTTCAAAATTGCGTGGACGCATCTCACGCTCGACCAGTCGGGGCAGATCGTGAGCGCGGACGGCAGCGAGACCACGGAAAAGGTGCAGTCGCGGCGGACCGACTATTTCGACGTCCCGCAGGCGGCGAAGCAGTTCGCTGCACTGGACAAGGCGGGGAAGGGACTCGGCCTCGCGTCGCCAAACGTCATCGCCAAGGGCGCGGTGGGCGGAGAGCCCGTCGTCGTGAGCTACGGCAGTCCGCGCCGCCGCAACCGCACGATTCTCGGCGCCGTGGTCCCCTTCGACAAGGTGTGGCGCACCGGCGCGAACCAGGCAACCGTCATCGTGTTCGACAAAGCACTCGTCATCGGTGGCACGGCGCTACCGGCCGGTTCGTACAGTCTGTGGACCCTGCCCAAGCGGGACGGATCGGTGGATCTGATCGTCAACGCGCAGCACGGACAGTACGGAACGGACTACGACGGCTCGCACGACATTGTACACATTCCGATGAAGGCGAGCGACGTCGGGACGCCGCAGGAGAACTTCGCGATCGCCATCGCGAACGGCGAGTTGTCGATCAGTTGGGACACCTTCGTCTGGACCGTGCCGATCGCCCTCAAATAGGCGCCGCGAGCACCCGACGATTTCGCCCGATCGCGAAACCCGCGGCTGCCACTCGTCGTACGAAATGATGGAGACCCCCGCCCGATCAATGGAGCGGGGGGTCTCCGCGACGAAAGACTCGCCATTTTCTGACATTTTCGGGTCAAACCATTCTGGTTGCGGTGCTGTCGAATGGGTGACTTTCATCCGGCCTCCGTATACGCATGTCGCTGACGCTCGCTCTCGTAACGCTTCTGCAGGTTGCGCAACCGCAGACGCCGACCGACGCCCAAACGGCCCCGGCAACGCCACGGCCGGCTCCTGCCGCTACCGTCGCGACCTCCACGATTGCGACGGCCACGCGTGCGATGAAGCGCCCGGTCATCGACGGCCGCGACGACGACGCGGTGTGGAGTCAGGCGCAGCCGATCACCGCCTTCCGCCAGTTCAGCCCCGTTGCCAACGGTGAGGCGCGCTTCCGAACGGAGGCGAAGGTCGCCTACGACGACGAGAATTTCTACGTGTTCATCCGCATGTACGATCCGCACCCGGACAGCATTCTTCGGCTGCTCGGGCGCCGCGACGTGCGTGTCGCAACCGATCAGATCAAGATCATCATCGATTCGTACCACGATCTGCGAACGGGCTACGAGTTCGCGGTCAATCCGGCTGGGGTGAAGCGCGACTACGCCGTGTACGCGGACATCAACGAGGACCCGTCCTGGGACGGCGTATGGGAGGCGGCAACGACCGTCGATTCGCTTGGATGGACCGCCGAGTTCCGGATCCCGCTCTCGCAGCTCCGCTACGCGGATGCCAGGGAACACACCTTTGGCTTCGGCATCTGGCGCGACATCGATCGGTTCAAGGAGCGCGATAGCTGGCCCGAGTACAAACAGACGGATGCCCGCTTCATGTCGCAGCTCGGTACGGTCGAGAAGATCGAGGGCATCCCATCCCCGCGCCGGCTCGAGGTGGCGCCGTACGTCGTGACGAAAAACGTCTCGGTCGACCCCGCCGCTGGCAACGACCGGTCACAGAAGCTCACGGGGGGCGCGAACATCAAGTACGGGCTCACCTCGAATCTCACGCTGGACGCGACGGTGAATCCGGACTTCGGGCAGGTCGAGTCGGACCCGTCAGTGCTCAACCTCTCCGCCTTCGAGACTTTCTTCGCGGAGCAGCGACCGTTCTTTCTGGAGGGGACCGGGATTTACCAGTTCCAGGTCAACTGCAACATCGTCAATTGCGCCAACGAGGGACTGTTCTACTCGCGGCGCATCGGTCGCTCGCCGCAGCTCGGATATCGCTACGGCGACGCGAGCTCGCCGACGTCCACCACGATTCTCGGCGCCTCGAAACTCACGGGTCGTCTCGCGGGCGGAATGTCGCTTGGCGTCCTCGACGCGGTGACGCAGCGTGCGAACGGACCGCTGGGACAAACGCTCGAGCCAACGACGAACTATGCGGTCGTGCGCGCGCAGCAGGACCTGCGCGGCGGGGAGGGTGGCATCGGCGTCATCCTCACCGGCGTCGATCGCAGCAACGATGCCTTCACTCAAGACCTGCTCACTCGCGATGCGTACGTGGCGGCGACGGACTTCCGGTACCGCTTCGCGGGGCGACGATTCGAGATCACGGGCTCCATCGACGGGAGCCGGGTGAGCGGAACACCGGCATCGATACTCGCGCTTCAGACGGACGCGGCGCACTACTATCAGCAGCCCGGTGGCTCGCTGCATGTCGACTCCGCCCTTACGACACTGAGTGGCGATGCCGAGCAGATCACGTTCGGCAAAGTGGGCGGCGGTGTCACGCGTTTTCAGACGTCGTACAATCGCATGTCGCCCGGCTTCGAGACGAATGACCTGGGCTATCTCCAGCGCGCCGACCTGCAGAACTGGAGCAACTGGTTCTCACTCAATTTCACGAGTCCAAAACTCTTCTTCAATTCGGCGTTCCTCAATTTCAACGAGTGGAACTACTGGAACACCGCCGGCCTGCTCACCGATCGCGCGGTGAACACGAACTGGCATTTCATCCTCCGAGACAATTTCGAGATCGACCTCGGGGCGACGGAATCGCAACTCCCCGGCACCATCAGCGATCGGGCCGCGCGCGGCGGACCACCCGTTCGACATTCGCCATTCCTCAATGGATTCCTGAATCTCGTTGGCGACAATCGAAAGCAGGTCATACCGGGGCTGCAGATCAACTCGGGGCGCAGCGACTACGGACATGGGCATTACTACGAGCTCATCCCGAATGTCGACCTGCGGGTGTCGAGTCGGTATCACATGAACCTCGGCGTCGACTACAATCACGGTAACGACGATACGCAGTGGTACGGAAACTTCACCGACTCCACGGGTGTGACGCACTACACGTTTGCGCATCTCAATCAGCGAACGCTGAGTGCGACACTACGCATCGACGTCACCGCCACGCCGAATCTGACCTTCCAGCTCTATGCGTCGCCGTTCGTCGCCAAGGGGTCATACACGAGCATTCGCGAGCTGAACGATCCGCTCGCGAAGAAATACGAGGATCGCTACAAGCCGTACACCGACGCCACGATCCTCGCCGACCAGCCGAGCGGCTTCAACATCAAGCAGTTCCGCTCGAATGCGGTGGTGCGGTGGGAGTATCGGCCCGGCTCGGCGCTGTTCCTGGTGTGGACGCAGCAGCGCCAGGGGAACCTGTCCGACGCGGGCGATCAAACCTTCGGCGGCGACTACCGGGGTCTGTTCAATCTGCACCCGGACAACACCTTCCTCGTGAAGATGTCGTACTGGTTCAACCGGTAGCCGCTTCGCGGATGGTTCAGTTCGTGCCCAGCGACGCATGCGCCGTTTTCTCGAGCACGCTCCAGCGGGCAATCACTGTGCGGTACCGAGCACGCGCACGCGCGCAGGCGGCGATCTGATTTGCCGTGGGCGCGTTGTCGGCGCCCTGCATGGACATCGCCGCGGCCATCAGCTCGTTACCAGCACTCCTGAGCGTCGGTGGCGCGGCGCTCTCGTCGCGCGCGCGGCGAGCTCGCGCGCCGCGGTCTTCGCCGCGATCCTCCGGGGCGATCGAGTCCACCCTCGCCCTGAGCGCCTCGGCACCGGGCGCACTCGCGCTCTCGAGGCGAGCGCGAAGTGCACGCGCGCGTGTGTACGCGGCGCGCGTCGCGACCGCATCGTCGTACATCTCGGTGGAGAGTGAGGCGAGTAGCGACAGCCCCACTGCCGGCGTCTTCACTCGCGGATCGAGGCGAAGCGTGAGCGGCTGCTCGAGCCGCTTCCCCGATGCCGTGAGCCGCACGGTGTACACACCCGGGGGAGCCCACGGCGCATCCATCGCCGGGAATGTGCGATGCGGTACGGCGCCATTGCCGTTCTCGTCCTCCGCGAGATCGTCACGCTCGTCGGCGACGGGATTGTAGCGCAGATCCCAGATTGCACGGTGCATTCCTGGCTGCGCCGACAGGGCGACGGTGGGCGCCGCCCAGTACATGGGTAGATTGCAGTCGGGGGCCTTCGGATTTTTCTGGCACACGCGATTGTAGGCCTCGGGATCGCGCGCCGGATCGGGGTCGAGCACGCGATCGGTGCTCGAGTACGTGCGGACGACCTTGCCCGCCGCATTCACGATCTGGAGCGTGAGGGCGCCTTGC
>DATHJR010000234.1:0-14708 GCA_035286525.1 Gemmatimonadaceae bacterium
GCCGAAGGTAATGCGCGCCCATAGCATCAGCGCCGCCGCGAACACCTGCAGCGCGAGCCCGAGCGGGCGCTTCGCGACGAGCTCGTGCTGCTGGAGCAACAGCAGCACGGCCGCCACCAGCACCAGGACGGCTGCGAGCGAGCGATTTCTCGTATTCATCCGATGTTCACCTTCCTCCTCCGGCAGCGAGTGCAGATGTGCCGCGCGGAGCTACCAGTCCGTCGAAACGAAGTCCTTCAGAAACTTGCCCCAGATGTGCGTGCCGGTGTTGATCCCGGAGATGATCGGATCGACGATGCGCGCCGCCCCATCCACGATGTCGAGCGGCGGGTGGAAGCGATGCTCCGCGACCTTGCGCGCCGCGATCTCCACGGGATCCTCATCGGTGACCCAGCCGGTGTCCACGCTGTTCATATGGATGCCGTCGGTGAAGTAATCCTTCGCCGCGGTTCTGGTCATCATGTTCAGCGCGGCCTTCGCCATGTTCGTGTGTGGATGCCGCGTCGTCTTGAACGGCCGGTAGAACTGTCCTTCGACGGCCGAAACGTTCACGATGTGCTTGTCGCGCTCCGGCGTGCGCAGCATGAGCGGCTTGAGGCGCGCATTGATGACGAAGGGCGCGATCGCATTCACGAGCTGTACCTCGAGCAGCTCCACGGACGACACCTCGGCCATGAGCAGTCGCCACGAATTTCGCCCGCGCAGGTCGACCTGCTGCAGATCCTGATCGAGCCGGCCCTCGGGGAACAGATCCTTCTGCGCCCGCCGCTCCTCGGGGAGGAGCGCGAGCTGAGACAGCTGGGCCGCGTGGGTGATCCCCGCCACCTCGGAGATGCGACGATCTAGTGAGGCGGGCGCGAGCGAGGTCCCGTCGGCTTCCGGAAGCATGTGGTAGCCGCGCAGCCCCTCGTAGGCGCCGAGCAGCTTCCGCGCGTGCTCGGGCATCCCGTTCAGCGACGCGGTCTCACCCTCCATCATGTGCTCGTAGAAATCGGGGGGCCGACGCACCGTCTGACAGGCGTTGTTGATGATGAAGTCGAGACGGCTTCGCGTGGTCAGCAGCTCGTGACAGAACGCCTCGACGCTGGGGGTGTGCCGCAGATCGAGGCCGAAGATCTCGAGACGATCGCCCCACTCTCCGAAGTCGGGCTCCTTTGCGTAGCGTGCGGCGGAGTCGCGCGGAAAGCGCGTCGTCACGATGAGCTGCGCGCCGGCGCGGAGGAGCTTGAGGCCCGCCTGGAAGCCGATCTTCACGCGCCCGCCCGTGAGCAGCGCCACGCGCCCGCGCAGATCGGCGAGCTCCGTCCTCTTCGCGAAGTTGAGCCGCGCGCACGTGGGACAGAGCTGATCGTAGAAGTGGTGAACCGAGTTGAAGTGCTCCTTGCACACGTAGCAGTGGATCGACTCGCTCAACTCTCCCGCGATCTGCTCGCCGTCGGCGGCCGGATCGTCGAGGCCAGATGGCGGAAAGACATTCGGCGTCGTGAACACCGTCTCGCGGCGGAGCTTGCGGATGCCCGTGTCCGCGTAGACTCGATCCTCGTGGCGCACGACCGACGCCTTCTGCTGCTTGATCGCCTCCTTGCGCAGCCGGCGTCGGGCATTGATGTCGGGGCTGAACACGATTCCGATGGCGCCTAGGAGGCGCTTCCGATCCTCGTCCGGCACGCGGGCGAGAATGCCGCGGTCGTGGCCGATCTCTTCCAGCAGCTCGGCGGCGGCGCGAAGGCGCGCCAGAAGCGCCTCGTCGGTGGTGGCGTCTGTGGCAGCAGGTGCGAGTGTCGTCAGCATGACGTGAAAGCTAAGCGACTGCCCGCCAACGTCATCGCGGATGGCGGGGGCGTAGTCAGCGATCTCCGGCCCCGCGAGAGAGGCGGAGCGTCGGTAGGCTCTTGCCCTCGGCGCAGCACGCGATCAACTCCGCGAGGCGCTTCGCCCGCGTTTCCGGACGTTTGGCGCTGATGATGCGCCAGGTCGCGGTTCGCCTGTACCACGGTGGACACGACTCGAAGAACTTCCACGCCTCGCGATGCCGCTTGAACTCGCGCTCCGACGCGGCATCGAGCACCGCGGAGCTCCGGTTTTCATACGCGTAGATCGCGCTCTTCTCCGCGCTCCGCCGCTCGAATGCGCGCATCCCCGCGGGATGGACGAGGCCATCGGCGATGAGCTCACCCATCTTTTTCGAGTTCACCGAGCTCCAGATGCTCGAGGACTTACGCGGCGTGAAGCGAATCGTGTAGCTGATGCGGTCGATGCTCTTCCGAACGCCGTCGATCCAGCCGAAGCACAGCGCCTCGGCCACCGCTTCCGGCCAGGTGATGCTCTGGTGGCCAGAGTCGCGCTTGTGCATGCCGACGAGCAGTTCGGTTGCCGTCTCGTGATTCGCCAGAAGCCACTTTCGAAAGTCGGCCGGCCGGCGAAAAAATCGAGGTGCGATCGGTTTTGACTCTCGTTTCGGAGATGTTGGTTTGCGCTCTGTCACTACTGTCGTTTGAAGAACTGGACGGCCTTCTCGTGTTTTTCGGCGGCTGCCCTCGTCTTGAAGGTGCCGAGATTTCTTCGCTTGCCGGTTTTCGGATTCTTTTTCCGCGAGTACAGGCGGTACTCACCGCTCTTCAGTTTGCGAATCATTTCACTCTCCTTCCTTCCGGGGGGCGCGGAAGTTTGAACGTCCCTGCGTCGTGAGGCTAGAGGGCCCATGCTCGGGCTCAGTCATGCGGAACTGCATCCGAAACTGCCGAGCCGCGCTGGTAGCGACGTTGGTGCTCGCGAATGCCTGCGGCGATGACATTGCACCATCCGGGCCCCCGGTGCTTTCGGTCGCGGCAGGCGATGGTTAACTCGTACGCGCTCCCGCGGCGCGTGCGGGAAGCGTCAGAGATACGTGATCGGGTGACGCGCTATTGCACGGGAGGGTCTCCGGGGTTCGAGAGCCGATCATCAACTCCGAACCCTTCCGCAGCGCGAACCGCCCGTGCCGATGCCACAACGCAATTCCCGAGTCCGCGATGTTCCCGCGCGCTCGGCAGTTTTCGCGATGCTTGCCACGGTGCTGTTCGCGCTTGCGTGCAGCGACGATATCGGCCCGGTACGGTCATCGATCGCGATCGCTGCTGGAAACGGACAGCGCGCGCTCGCGGGGACGGAGCTGCCGGAGCTCATCGTCGTGGAATTGCGCGACGCGTCGCAACGGCCGCTCGTGGGCGTGCACGTGACATGGTCGCCGCCGCCCGGCGTGGCGGACGTCATCGTGCCCGTCTCCGCGGTAACGGACGCGAACGGCGACGTGAGAGCGCGCTGGCAGCTCGATGAAACGCCGGGTCCGCATACGATTACCGTCGCGGCCGACGGCGGAGCGGCGGCCCAGGCGAGCGCGTTCGCCGACTCCTCGCCGCCCTCGCAGGTCAAACCACTCTTCGTCGTCACGTACGACGGATCGGGGCAGGCCGTGCATCCCGACTTCGTGCGACTTCCAGCGACCTGGAGCGGCGACCCGTTTCGGCTCGTCGCTACGCCGTATCCCGGCGGCAACGCCGCGTACGAAAATCCCTCGCTGTTCACGGGAAGCACGGGAACGAGCTGGCTCGTTCCACCTGGTATTCGAAATCCGCTCGAGAAGCCGAGCGGCAGCAGCTATCTCTCGGATCCGGATATGGTATACGATCCCGATCTCGCGGAGCTTCGGATCTACTACCGGCGCGTCACGAACGAAAATGAAATCTGGATGATCCGTTCGACCGATGGCGTCACGTGGAGCGCGCCCGTGCTCACGGTGCACGCGGCGAACCACATGATCGTGTCGCCGACGATCGTGCATCGCGCCGCCGGCGATTGGCTGATGTGGAGCGTGAACGCGGGCACCACTGGCTGCGGCGCGTCGAGCACCGTCGTGGAGCTGCGCCGCTCGACCGATGGCGTAGCATGGTCCGATCCCGGGAGGACGACGCTCGCGGATCCCGATGGCTCACCATGGCACATCGATGTCGAATGGATTCCGTCGCGCAACGAGTTCTGGGCGGTGTACCCGGTGAAGCAGTCTGGCAGCTGCACGACGGACCGGCTTCGGTTCGCGACAAGCGCAGACGGCGTGCGCTGGACGAGCTATCCGTCGCCGCTTCTCGTGCGGGGCGCCAGCGACGGGCTCAAGGATGTGGTGTATCGCTCGACGATCGACTTGGACGCCGCGACCGGCGTCGTGTCCGTCTGGTACTCAGGCGCGAAGTACGAGAACGGCGGTTATAGCTGGCATCTCGCGTGGGAGCGGATGCAAAGAGACGCACTGTTCGCGCGCGTCGCTGCACCGATGAGCGTCGCCGCACGCAGCGCGATCGCCCAATCCGCCAAGCCGCCGGCGCTCACGAACGAGACCGCGCCGTAAATCATCAGTCGGATCCGAAGAGGTCGAGCCCCATCACGCGGGAGGGGTGGCGGGCTGCGCGGCGAGCGTGATCGCGCCATCGATGTGAAAGTCGCGCAGAACTCCATCGAGGAGCAGCGTCGCTCGCACCGGCACCGACTCGTCGCCTCGCAGCTTGCCATCCTCGATCGCCTTGCGCACCGCGTTCTCGATCTCGCGCTGCGCGGTGACGCCGAAATGCTTCAGAAACTTTCGGATCGAAAGGTTGAATGCGTCCTCGTCCATGCGGGTCTCCCGAAAAGGATTACGGTGAGCAGCGGTGACCGCTCAGGATACGCCGTCGAGCGCGTAGTCGAACGTGTATGAGTGCTGCTTGTTCTCGATGATGATGTTCAGCGAGCCGGAAAGACCCGCGAGCGCTCCAGTCCCGGAATCGGGAATGACGGTGACGGAGAGCGACGGGACGCCGCGATTCATGGTGGCCGAGTGCTGGAGCGTGAAGGTGCCTTCTCGTCCGTGCAGCCGCCCGGTCACCTTCTCGATCGCGACGTACCCCGCCGAGCCCTGTGTCGGCGAGCCGGCAGAAAGCATCTCGCCCTTGCTGGTCGCATCGAGGTCACCGTGGAACCGCTTGTCGATGGACATGCGCGCCAGGGGCGCATCGTCTCCAGTGAATTCGACCGAGAGCGGAAGGATCTTGACATCGAAGGTGCCGCTGGCGCGCGTGGTCACTGCGGATACTGTTGCGGTTGTGAGAGAGAGGGCACGAGATCGGATTACTTGTTGTCGGCGGTGGGCCCGTACATATCCGGAACCTTCTGATCCGTGAGACGAAGGTACATCGCGAGCTGCGCGCGATGATGGACCTGATGGTTCAACACCATCGAGCGAAGCATCTGGTACCGGGTGTCGGCAAGCATCACCTGGCCTGCCTTCTTGAGCATCCACGGTTTCTGAAAGGCAGCATCGGTGGCTGAGAGAAGCGCGGCGCGCCCCGCCGCCGCATTCTTGTCGAACTCTGCCAACAGCGTGGCCGTTTTCTCGATCGAGTATCCGCCAGAGTCTGAGCCGCCCTTTGGCGCGATGTCCATCTCGTCACGATCGAGCACCATTGGCACCCATGCCGGAATTCGCGCCACGAGCTGCGCGAGATGCGCCATCGGGAAGGCCTTCGCGTGCGGCTTCCATTCGGCACGATCGTCGGGAACGCGGCTGAGTACCTCACGTGTGGCAACCATCTCGCGTTCGTACTCGGGAACCAGCAAATCGGAGATTGACACGGGTCGGCATCGATTAAGGTGATCGCACGCGTGCGAGGCCAATCATGACGAACTCACGCCGCTGAAACTGCAGCCTCACACAGCGCGCGCAATCCCGCGATGTTGACGCCGAGCGCGGCGGGCAGATGGAATCGCTCGACGAGCATTTCCGGTGCCTCGTAGCTCAGCCAGCTACGACCGTCGGAGCTCTCCCACGCGAGCGCGCGCAGCGGAAGCGCCAACCCCGCCGCGGGATTCGCCACGAGCAGCGGCGTCCCCGCGCGGGGGTTACCGAATACCAGTTGAATCATCGGGCGAAGCGCGAGTCCCGCCTCGCCCGCGTCACGGCTGAAATCGAAGCGCGCAAACAAGGTGAGACCCTTCGCGCGCGCGAGCTCCGCGAGTCGATCCGCCGTTTCATTCGCGCGCCGCTCGCTGTGCAGATGCACGACGCCCGGCACCACCGGCGGATCGATCATCGCTCCCGCGCCTGCCGCGCCACTCACGCACGCATCTCGGGATCGGCCGTACGGATCGGCACGTCCGCGTAGGTCGCCGTCCGCTGCGCCTTCGCGTGCTGCGTCGACCAGTCGAGCGCATAGTCCGCCACGGCCTCCCATCCCGCCTGCCCAATCGTGAAATGCGGGCGATCCGGGAACTCCTTGTACTCCGTGACCGCCCGCGACTTGCTGTAGAGTTTGTAATTCGCCTTCGTCACCGACGCCGGCGAGATGTGATCCTTGCCGCCTGCAACGAGCAGCAGCGGCGCGCGCGTGTCGTTCGCGAAGTTGACGGTTGTTGCCGCGTGCGGATTGAAGTTCGCGAAGCTCGCCTGGAAGAGCATGTGATCCGGGCCGGGCACCGCATAGCGCTCGTAGACCGCGTTCGACTCTTCCTCGCTCAGCGTGTTGGCGAACGCGTAGTGAAACTGCTCCGCGGTGAGCCCCGTGGCGCGGTGGTTGTTGGCTGGATTGCTGAGTGCGGGGAAGGCCACGCGAAGCGTCGAGAACGGCAGCACGAGTATCCCCTTCACCGGCGCCGAGTCGATGGCTACGCCCGCGGCGCCGAGGCCGCGGTCGAGGAGGATCTGCGTCATGAGGCCCCCGAACGAGTGTCCCATGATGATCGGCGGCTGGTCGAGCGCTTTGATGATCGCCTCGTAGTGGTCGACCACCTCGGTGACTCCAAGCGACGCGATGGCGGACGGATCGGCGCGTAGCGCCTGAATGTCGCCCTCCATGCCGGGCCAGCTCCGCGCGATCACGCGATAGCCCCGTTCGGTGTAGTGCGCGACCCAGTGCTCCCAGCTGAGCGCCGTCATCCAGAGCCCGTGGATGAGCACGATGGTGTTCGGTGCGCTCTTGTCGCGTGTGGTACTCGTCATGGTGTCCCTCCTGGGCAGAATCGCACGCTGATCAATTCCCTGGATGGTACGTGCGCTCCGTGTGACCGACAAGCTGCGATGGATAGAAGTAGACCTCGCGCAGATCGCCGGTGCTGTAGCGCAGAGCCTGATCGTCAAAGTGCTTCGACGCCGTGTCGCCACTCTCGCCGCCAGCGGTCACCGCCCGCGCGTGCACGCTGTCGCCGAAATCGACGACCGCGACGAAGCTGTTGCCGCTCGCGCCATAGATCTTTTTCGTCATTTCCTTTTCCCCGGGCGCGAACGAGGCGAGCGACCCCCATCGCGAGTAGGTAAATCCAACCGGGATGCTCGGCGCAGCGTCGTTGAACGGATGCACGATGTCGTCCGTCAGCCGCTGAAAGCGATTGATGTCGCCCCACGGGGTCTTCCACGTGCCGAAGTTCTTCGCCAGCGAATCCGACGCGACGGCGAGCGCGTCGAGCTTCTCGTGCGCCGTCGTCTTCTTCGCCATGTACTCGTAGATCGACATGTCTTCCGCGTCCGCGTCCGCATGGACGCGCCGGCCGAGCTCGTCACCCCAATAGCACGCCAGCGTCGTGGGCACGGAGGACACCGACCACCGATAGTCCCAGGGACGCAGCAGCGCGATCTGCTCGGCCACCTTCGCCTTCAGGGGATCGGACGCGGGCGTCTTGTCGTACGCGTCGAGCAGTGTCGGTATGAGATCGGCGAACGCCGGCAAGTAGCTGTCGTACGCGGCGTCGATGAACGATTGCAGAGTGAAGTCCTTCCGGCTCGAGAGCACGCGGATGGCATGCATGCCGCGCGGGCTCTCGATGCCCTGATCCATGTACGCCGGATAGTCGGCTCGTTTCGGACTGTATGCACCCGCCGCGGAGTACGGCCAGTTGTTGGAATTGTAGAGCCAGCCATTGGGCGGATTCAGGAGGTGCGGACTGCTGTCGATCGAGGTGATTCCCTTGTAATCGGTGGCCGGATTGCGGCCGTCCACGGGCTTCCGCCAATCGAAGCGAGGATCACGGATCGGAACGCGATTGGCGTGGAAGTAGGCGATATCGCCGTCCGCGTCCGCGAAGATCGTGTTGTTCGACGAGTTCGTGTGCAACTCCATCGTCTCGCGAAAAGTCTTGTAGCTCGTCGCCTTCGTGCGCGTGTACGATTGGGTGAGCGCCTTGACCGGCTCCTGCATGAGCCGGACGCTGATCCATTTGCCGCCTTCCGAGCGCACGATTGGGCCGTGCATCGTGCGATAGACGGTGAAGGTCTTTGTTTTTAGGCCGTCGGCGGAGCGGTACGGCACCGAGATCGCGTAGGCGGTCATCGGGCGACGCTCCGCGCCGTACCGGTAGAACAGACTGTCGCCCTTCTTCACCATCGTCTCCGCGTATTCGTCGACGACATCCGCGCCGCTCGAGGTGTGCATCCATCCGGCGCGCGAGTTGAAGCCCTGATACACGAAGAACTGTCCCCACGTGGACGCGCCGTACGCGTTCAGCCCCTCGTCGCTCGTCATCTGCAGCTCGGCGCGAAAATAGAAGGACGTGTGCGGATTGATCAGCAGGAGCGCGTGGTGATCCAGGGTATTGGATGGCGCGATCGCCATGCCATTCGAGCCCGATGGCTCGGCGAAGTGAAATTCGGCCGACGCGAACGCGCGGCTCGCGGACGAATCGCCATAAAACGACTGCAGGCTCGGCAGCGACACCTTCTCGATGTCCCCGCCAATACTTCCTTCGGTGAAGGAGAGCGCCATCCAGGGCTCGAAGTGCGTGATCACGCGCGGCTTCACGGAGGGATGCTTATATAGGTAGAAGTTCAACCCATCGGCCCAGGCAACCATGAGCGTCTTGAGCCACTCGGGACTCGCAGCGTACTGCGTCTGGAGCGAATCCGGGTTGATGAAGAGCTTCATCCGAAGGTCGCGGTAGATCGCGTTCTCGCCCTCGGCCTCGGCCAGCCTGCCCATGGCGTTGATGTAATTGGTCTCGACGCGCTTGAAGTCGTCCTCGGCCTGCGCGTACACCATGCCAAATACGGCATCGGCGTCTGTCTTGCCGTGGATGTGCGGGATCCCCCAGTCATCGCGAACGATGGTGACGTTGGCCGCCTGCCGTTCCCAACGCGCGGCATCCGGATTCGCGGCGGTGTTGGCGCAGCCCACGATCGACGCGGTGAGCACGAGCACGAGCATTCTCATAGTGACCTGGCGGTGATGATGGTGCGGACGCGGCGGCCATGGCGGCGCAGCAAATAGTTCACGAAGTCGCCCACGATCGGGCTGGGCTTGCCCGAGCGGCGGGTGATCACCCGCGCGCTCAGCACCGACGACTGCGGATGCCATTCGATGTTGAGCACGCCCGGTGTCTCGCCGGCGCTCCGCACCTTCATCCATCCGGGCGCGCGCCCCGGCTGTTTCTCGCGCACCATCTCGAGCTGGTGTTGTCCCAGCCGCTGGTCATTCGCGATCGCCTCGCGAAGGCTCTCGCCCTTCGTGCACAGCGCGTGAATGAGAATTTGCATGGTCGATCCTGTTCGTAAGTGTCACGACCCAATTCGGCGCGGACGAAAAACCGTCACCTCCGAACCTTCCGCGATGAACGTCGACGCCGGCTGGACGGTGAGCGCGCGCGCGAACGACGAACCGTAGAGGCGGGGGACGTCCGCGACAAGCGAAGGGCTCGTTGCGGACCAGACGCGCCAGCGCGGATGACTCACCTCGTATTCGACGGTGCCGCCATCCCGCTGTCGCGTGTATCCCCAGAAATGCTCGGTGATGAATGCTTCCTCGGACAGGGGCGGGGGAAGGGTCGCCTCGCCGGTCGCGCTCGCCGAGACGTTTTGCCATCGCGATCCCGTGCGCCACTCGTAGGACACGCGCCCAGGCGCCTCCACGGGCTCGCTCGGCACGGTGCTTCGCATCCGCACGGCGAGGTACGGCTCGTTGTACGCCGCGCGCGCAGTGAGCGCGATCGCGAGGCGCGGCACGAGCTCACGCACGAACACGACGCCGCGCCGCACGTCGCCGTTCGGCGCGGTGTGCCGGACGTAGAAGCGGAGATTGACCTCCTCGAAGTTTCGATGCAGCGGAATCGGAATTCCGAGGAGCCGCGTACGAAGAAAGCGAAAGCCGACGACGCTCGCGATGGCTCGGCCGTTCCATAAATCGAGCTCGGTATACCGCGGCACGAGTGCGTGCAGGATCGCCGCGTCGACGTCGTAGTTCAGCATCACGAGGTAGCGCCACTCTGCCGTCAGGAACGCGCGACGCTTTTCTTCTTTCATCGAGCGCTACTTGGGGACGTGCCACGCGCCAAGCAACTGACGAACGAGAACGAGCTGTCCGATGTGATACGAGAGATGGTCCTGCGCGAGGAGGAGCTCGCGGAGATACGTCTGTCCAGTGCCGTGGGGGATCTTCGCGAACAGGTCCGTGCTGGCGTCCATCGCGAGCTCGCGAAATGCATCGCGATCGGCGCGGAAGCTCGCGACGCTTTTCTTCCACGCATCGGCATTGGGCGGTGCGACGCTCGCGGGCCAGTAGTCCTTCGGCCACGTCAATTCCTCGTACTTGGGATTGCGGCAGAAGTCGAGGATGTCGTGCTGCGTGATGCGCAGATGCTCGAGCAACTCCCACGGCGAATGCTTGAGACCTTTCGGCCGCTTCCCCTCTAACTCGTGATCGAGATCGGCCATGGCAGCGTCGGCGGTCGCGTGCGCCTCGCCAAAGTCGATGAACTTCGAGAGCTGTTCGCGAAGCGGCTCGGTGTGAGGCATGGCTACGGGCGGGTGAGGGTTTCAGTCGACGATCGATCGAGCGTCAGCGGGCAAGTTGCTCGCCGAACGGACTACGTCGCGGCGTAGGACTCCAGGAAACCACAGCCGCTGCATCGGTAGGTCGTGATCGGAGAGGAATCCTGTTGGCGCCATCTGATTCCGCCAAGAAATCGCCGCGATACAGGAAGTCCGGCGGTCCAATTGCTCTGCAGGATTATTCCGTAGCCGAGATCAGCCACAAAGCCGATCTCCATCGCGCGATTGCATTTGGGGCAACTCTTGTCGCTGTCCGCCATTCAGTCCCCCGTGGATGATAGCTCCGAATTCCCCGGCGCCCGAGCAGTCGCGCATAGCACGCATCCGAGCTCGGAACCCAGGAACTCCGCCCGTCCGCTCTCGCTCAGCACCCACTCGCGACGCTGCCACGGTGGGTCGTGGCGCACGTGCTGCGAGTGCCCGCACTCGAGCTCCGCCACCCAATGACCTTCTGCATCCGTGTGAAAGCCGACGACGCGCCGCGGCACCGCAGGCCTGTCGGGGATCACTCGGCGCACTTCTCCAGCTTGCTCCTCGGGACGAACGTCGCAACCGGTGTTCCGTCGTGCTCCAGCAGGTCGAGCAGATCGGTCTTGTGCCCGAGCTCGTCCTCGGACGGCTCGGCGCTGTAACACTTTCCTTCCTTCGCGCGCTGCATTTCGTGCTCCGACAGCCCGGCGCGCATTCGATATGTCTCTCCCGGCATCGCAGTCTCCGTTGCGGATGGTACGCAATATCGCTCGCGCACGGGAGGATGGCACCTCCGGGGACTCACGGATGGCCAGCAGAGGGAGCACGGTCTAGGTCGAGCGACGCGGTGGCCGCCGCGCGCCTAGTCCGAGACGCGCGGGCGGACGCTACGCGTCGTGCAGCGCGACGAGCGGACCGACGCGCGCGGCGCGCCTCGCCGGCAAGTAGCCCGCGAGTGCGGCACTCCCGCCGAGCACGAGGAGCGCGGTGAGGATCGACGGCCAGTCGAGCAGCCCCACCTGATAGAGTTGATGCTGCACCAGGCGCATCGCTCCAAGCGCCGCCGGCATTCCGACCATCACGCCCCCGACCACGAGCAGCATCGCCTCGCCGAGCACGAGACGCATCACATCGCGCGGCTCGGCGCCGAGCGCCATGCGGAGCCCGAACTCGCTCGTGCGACGCGTGGTTGCGTACGTCATCACGCCGTAGAGTCCTAGCGCGGCGAGGGCGAGCGCGAGGGTGCCGAACACGCTCACGACGCGCGAGACGAGCCTGTCCTGCACGATCGACTCGCCAATGAGCTCGGACAGCGGTTGTGCCTTCAGCGAGATCGATGGATCGGCGGCGCTGAGTGAGCGCCGCAGCGACTCGCCAAGGCGCGCGGGATCGCCGCTCGCGCGCACCTCGATGGAGAAGCGGCCTGGCGGTTGACGCATCTGCGCCATGGGGAAATACGCACGTCGCAAGGGATCGGCGCGCAGGCTCTGCTCCTCGATGTCGGCCACCACCCCGACGATCTCGAAGGTCGAGCTGTCCGTAGAGAGGTGTGACCCGATCGCACTGCCGCGCGGAAAGAAGAATCGGGCCGCCGTCTCGTTCAGCACCGCGACCTTCGCTCCCGACTCGTTGTCTCGCTCCTCGAAGTCGCGCCCCTGAAGCAGGTGCGCGCCAATCGCGTTGAAATATCCGGAGCCGACATCGTCGTACGCGATCGAGCTGTCGTTATCGGAGTGGGAAGTGAATCCCTCCACCTGCACATTGGTGGCAGACTCGGTGCCGGAGAACAGCCCGTTCTCCGACGACGACGCAGCCACGACGCCTGGCGTCTGGGACGCGCGTGAGATCAGGTCGCGCGCCAGTGCATTGAGCCGCGCTCCCTTGTATCCGGCGCGCTGCGCGTCGACGTCCACGAGCACCAGCTTGTCGCGCGCGACGCCGATGTCGGTCGATTGCAGGCGCTGCATGCTGCGCACGAGCATCCCGGTGCCCACGAGGAGGAGCACCGAGAGCGCGACTTGCGCGACGACGAGCATCTTGCCGAGTCCGAACTTTCCCGTCCCACGCTCGGCGCTCGCCACGCCACGCCCCTGGGCGCGAATTGCCGTCGCGAGCTCGACGCGCGTCGCACGAAGCGCGGGCACGAGACCGAACAGGATCGCGGTGGCGAGCGAGAGCGCCGCGGTGAAGGCGAGCACGCGTCCGTCGAGTCGTGTATCGAGCTGCGCGCCCTCCGTGAGCGCGATGAGGGCCGAGCTGCCCCAGATCGCGAGGAGCACGCCGAGCGCACCACCGGCGGCGGCGAGGATCACGCTCTCCGTGAGGAGCTGCTGGACGAGCCGGAGCCTGCTCGCGCCGAGCGCCATGCGCACGCTCATCTCGCGCCCGCGCGCAGAGGCACGGGCGAGCATCAGGTTGGCAAGATTGGCGCAGACGATGAGCAGTACGACGGCGACGGCAGACATGAGGATGTACAGCGGTGCGGCGAAGGAGTGACGGTAGTACGAGAAGCCGCGGGCGCCGGATGCCACCTCGACCGGCTTCTCGCGCACGTCCTTGACGACGCTGAGATGATCGGCCGGAGATGCGTGATCGATCAGCGAGCGATTCTCGACCGCCGTGATCTCGCTGTGCGCCTGCGCGAGCGTCACACCGGGTGCGAGGCGCCCCATCATCAGGATCCAGCTGATGCTCCGGTCGCTCAACGTCGGCGCGTTGGGCATCAGCGTCTCCTGCTCCATCATCGGCAGCCACAGCTCAATCGGCTGGCCGACGATGTCGCCGGTGAACTTCGGCGGAGTCACACCGATGATCGTGAGCGGCACCCCGTTGATCAAGACCGAGCGGCCGATCGCGGACCGCTCTCCTGCGAATCTCTTGATCCAGTAGGCGTTGCTGAGGACGACGACGGGTGCGGCACCGGGCACGCGCTCCTCATCGGGTGAAAACGTGCGCCCGACCACAGCAGGGATCTGCAGCACCTTGAAGTAGTTCGCCGAGACGAATCGCCCGCGCGGGTGGTCGGGCTCCTTCTGATGGCTCTCCGCGAGGATATCGAGCCTGTTCGTGCGTCCCGTCGCGTAGATCCCGCTGAGCGTGTGCAGCTGATCGCGCATGTCCGCGTACACGGGGAAGGACACGATGTCGTTGCGGGCGCTCCCCTCCGACAATCCGCCGGTGCGCGCCTGATTCCCGATTGTGACGAGCTGCTCCGGATGCGGCACCGGGATCGTGCGCAGCACGAGCGCATCGATGAGCGTGAACGTCGATGTGTTGGCGCCAATGCCCAGCGCGAGCGTGAGCAGCACGACGGCCGTGAACCCGGCGTTCTGGCGCATGCTGCGCAGTGCGTACGCGATATCCTGCTTCAGGTTGCTCAGATAATTAGTGCGTCGCATGGCGCGTTCCCGTTGATAGTCGATATCGAGGCAGTTGCTGCGGATGGCGCTCATGTCGCCGAAGCGCTCGAGCGCTCTCACACGCGCGGCGTCGGGCGCGAAACCAGCTGCCTCGAGCTTTTGCGCTCGCATGGCGATATGGAACTCGAGCTCCTGATCGACGTCGCGCTCGAGATGCCTGGCGCCGACGCCGATGCGGAAGACGCGAGGCCAGCCGCCGCGGTCGGTCACGCGGTGCGGGGAGCGCCGCTCGCGTGCAGTGCGCGCGATGCGGCCTCGACGAACTGCTGCCACGCCGAGAGGCCGGTCTTCAGCTGCCCGCGTCCCGCGGCGGTGAGCTTGTAGAACTTCGCGTGACGGTTGTTTTCGGAGAGGCCCCACTCGGCCTCGATCCACCTCTGGCTTTCGAGGCGGTGCAGGGCGGGGTAGAGCGTGCCCTCACCAACGAGGAGCGCGGCTCCCGTCGCCTGCTCGATCCAGTCGGCTACGCCGTAGCCGTGTCGGGGTCCCCACGTCAGCGCCTT
>DATHJR010000235.1:0-2877 GCA_035286525.1 Gemmatimonadaceae bacterium
CGACGCGGACGGGCGTTCGCGTAAAACTCTCGAGGGCGACGGTGTCGCGGCCGAGCGTGGTGACGAACGCGGCGCGCTCGTCGGCGCGGGCTGGCGGGTACATGGTGACGACGGCGGCGAGCCATAACGAAGCAGGGGTCGAATACATGGTCCGCTGGTGAAGGAGTGAAGAGGTTGGCGCACACAGAACGGCCGCCCCGGAGCGTGCGGGCGGCCGTTCGTGCGTCCTCGAGCGAATTCGCTTGAATTCAGACTATTTCTTGGCGGTGGGAGGCAGGAGGCCGTTCAGCCGGAGGTAGTTCGCGCTCTGGCTGTAGTGATCCGCCCAGTCGCCCACGGTCACGAACATCACGGAGGCACGTGACTTCGTCTTGCCACCGAAGAACGGCAGCTGCTCGTTGAGCTTCGTATCGTCGAGCTTCGCAAACGCCTGGTCGCAGAAGGCGAAGGATTCCTTGAGCTCGCCCGTCAGCTCTGCCTTGCTGCTCGCGCCCGTGACCTTGGCACGCGCGGGCGCCTTCGCGCCGCCGATCGAGCCGCAGAGATAGTCGTTCCCCTCGACGAGATGTGCGACGATGTCGCCGAAGCTCATCTGCGCGGGTGTCGGCTTGTAGCCGTACTTGTCCGCGGGCATCACCTCGGCTGCGGCCTGGAGGTTCTTCGACGCGGAGGTTGCCTGGTCGCGGAAGGCTTGGGAGACGGAAGCATCCTGCGCCGCAGCAAGGCACGGGAGTACGGACAGCGCGAGAGTAATCGCGAAGACACGAACACGCATGGAAGTGCACCGGGTTGAGGTAGACATTTATGTTGCATCGTGGGACTACTGATGTCCAGAGAGCGCGGCCGCGCGGGCCAGCAGGAGCTCCCGTTCCCGGCCGTTCCGCGTGAGCGAGGCTGCGCGCTCGAGCTCGGCCCGCGCCTCGTCCACGCGTCCCAGCTTGGCCAGCAGGTCGCCGCGAACGCTCGGCAACAGATGATACTTCCTGAGCGAAGGCTCCGACGTCAGCGCGTCCACGAGCTCGAGGCCGGCCGCGGGCCCGCGCGCCATCGCAATCGCCACGGCGCGATTCAGCTCGATCACGGGCGAGGGCGTCAGCCTCGCGAGCGTATCGTAGAGCGAGGCGATGCGCTCCCAGTCGGTCTCGTCTCCGGTGCGGGCGCGCGCGTGGCACGCGGCGATCGCGGCCTGCATCGCGTACGGTCCGGCGGCGCCGCCAAGCGCCTCCGCACGCGCGAGCGCATCGAGCCCGCGACGGATGAGCACATAGTCCCAGCGCGCGCGATCCTGATCGAGTAGAAGCACCGGCTCGCCGCTCGGCCCGACGCGCGCACGCGCTCGCGAGGCCTGAATCTCCATGAGCGCGACGAGTCCGTGCACCTCCGGCTCGGACGGCGTGAGCTCGGCGAGAATGCGCCCGAGGCGCAATGCATCTTCGCACAGAGCGGGACGCATCCAGTCGTCGCCCGCCGTCGCGGCGTATCCCTCGTTGAAGATGAGATAGATGACGCCGAGCACCGACGACAGCCGCGTCTCGAGCTCGGCGGCGCGGGGAACCTCGAACGGAACCTTCGCCTCGGCCAGAGTCTTCTTCGCGCGGACGATCCGTTGCGCGATCGTCGCCTCGGGAACGAGAAACGCGCGCGCGATCTCGTCGGTGGTGAGGCCGCCAAGAAGGCGGAGCGTCAGCGCGACCTGCGAGTCGGTCGAGAGCACGGGATGGCACGCGGTGAAGACGAGGCGCAGTAGGTCGTCACCAATGTCGTCGTCGAGCGCCGCATCGAGATCCGGAATCGCCGACTCCTGTTGCGAGTCGAGCTCGTGGCCGAGCTGCTCGTGCTTGCGCTCGAGGAGCTTGCTCCGGCGCAGGAGATCGATCGCGCGGTGCTTGGCCGTGGCCATGAGCCACGCGCCCGGATTATCGGGAACGCCGGTCTCGGGCCATTTCTCGAGGGCGATCAAGAGGGCGTCCTGCGCAAGATCCTCCGCCTGGCCGATGTCACCAACGATGCGAGCAAGTCCGGCGATGAGCTTCGCCGACTCGATTCTCCAGACCGCGTCGATGGCGCGATGCGTATCCGTGGCCGTCATGGGCTGCAATCAGACGAGCGTGCGTCGCCCGTGCAAGCCCGCGCGGTGAGCGGCCCAGCATCGCACCCGGTGTTACCATAGAACGCCTCGTCGAAGAGTCTCCCGTCGCACTACTGGAAGTCTTCCGGCTCGGACATCTGCCGGATTTCGGACTCGCCTGCGCCCACGCACACGAGAAATTTCCTGGCCCAGCGGATGGCCTCCTCGGTCGAAGCGACGTTCACCATCGCGAAGCCGGCGATGAGCTCCTTCGTCTCCGTGAATGGGCCGTCGGTGACCGTGAACTTTCCGTTGTCGATGCGCACGCGCACGCCCTTGCTACTGTCCCTCAGACCATCGGTGGCGATGAGTATTCCGGCCTGCGCCATCTCGCCGATGAGCTGACCCATCTCCTGGATGTGTTGCGGCGTCGGCGGGGGACCGCCGTCGACGCCTGGCTTGTAGAGCATCATGAAACGCATTGCCGTCTCCCTGCCTATATGTGGACGCCGTGCGCTGTCAGGATTCCGCGACGAAATACTCGTTGCCGTCCGGATCCACGAACCACGCACCAAGCTTGCCCCAGGGCATTGTCTCGGGCTCTCCCTTGAACTTGACGCCGCGCTTCTTGAGCTCGTTGTATGTGGCTTTCATGTCGGTCGTCGAGAACGCGATGCCCGTGTTGATCCCCATCTCGAGCGAAGGCTTCTGCGTGTGCCAGCTCGGCAGCGACAGCGCGATGTGCGTCGCGGCGCCCTTCGGTGCGACCGTCAGCCAGCGCATTGTCGGCCCCATCGGCGCGTCTTCCG
>DATHJR010000236.1:0-4240 GCA_035286525.1 Gemmatimonadaceae bacterium
CCGAGCGCGAGCAGTATACGGTCGTTCGTCGCGCGACGATACGGCCAATCTCGATGCGTTTCACCAATCCATACGAGACATCAGCTCGCGAGAAGAGCCCGGTTTGGTTGTGCGGGCTCTTTGTGTTCCTGCATCGCCCTACGAACGCTCGACAAACTGGAACACGGTAGCCCATTGACGTGGTTGCGCCATCGCCGAACGTTGTCTCTATGATAATACCGAGTTCGACGGAACGCTCAGGATCGAACGCCAATCAGTTGTCCCCGCGAGTCGCCATTGCCGTCGGCATCCTCTTCATCGTCTGCGGAGCGTTTCCCGTTCTCGCAGGACTCGGCCTAGTCCACGCTCGCCCGGCCCCCGGCGTTCAACCGTGGGTCGTCGTCGCCGCGGGGAGCGTGTTCATTCTCGCCGGCTTCGCAATCATCAATGGTTATGCGGTGGCCGGCGGGTCGCAGGCGAATGGCGATCTCTCTGCATCTGCGCCATTTATCGCGAGAGTCACGCAGTACGTACTCTTTCTCGCGATCGTCGGATTGCTGTTCGCGGTGTTCGCCTGGATTTCGTTCGGCCCGGGCGAGCGCCATTTCTCATCATCGATGTCCATTCCAGGTTGGTCGACGTCCGGTCGCAGCTCCGAACGTTCGGGACGCATCGCATTCGGACTCGGCACTGGGATGTTCGGATTGTTCTTCGTTCTGTTCGCGGTGAGCGGCGCCAAACGTCTGTGGCGCGACAGCCAACGAGCACCGCGGGTGAAGTGAGCCGTCATTCCTCTCGAAGCGTGCTCGCCGGGTCGGCGCGCGTGGCTCGAAGTGCGGGTGCCGAGCTCGCGAGCACCGCGACGGCGAGAAAGAGAATCGGCACGAACAGGAACGTCACGGGATCGGTCGCCGACACACCATAGAGCCATTGGCGGAGAGACCGCGTGGCGACCATGGCTCCTGCGATACCAATCGCAGCGCCAACGCTTGCCAGCCACGTGGCTCGCTGCAACACGATCCGCATCACGCTCGCTCGCGACGCGCCGAGCGCGATGCGGATGCCCATCTCACGCCGTCGCTCGCCGACGAGGTACGACATCACGCCGTAAATGCCGACCGCTCCCAGGGCGAGCGCGAGCAGCGCGAACGCGCCGACGAGCGACGTCGTGAAACGAGACCTGGAGACGGAACCGGAGACCACCGCGCTCATCGTGCGCACGTCCGACACCGGCACACCGGGGTCGATGTCGTGCACCATGGTGCGAATGGTCGTACCGGTCGACGCGGCATCGACTGCAGTTCGCGTCACCAACCACAAGTCCCCCGTGAAGCGCCCCGAGGCCTGCGCCCACGGAACGTACATGCTCGCGCTCGTCGTGTCGCGCAGGCTGTCCTGCTTCGTGTCTGACACCACGCCCACGACCGTCATCCACGGGCTCGCGTACGGAAATCCAAGTCGCTGCCCGATCGCGTCGCCGCTCGGCCAGTAGCGGCGCGCGACGCTCTGGCTCACGATCGTGACCAAAGGCGCGCCGGCACGATCGCGGTCGTCGAACGCTCGGCCACGCCGAACGGGAATTCCCATTGTCGAGAAGTAGCCGGGCGTCACGATCTGCATGTGCTCGATCATCGGGAGCGTGCGTGTGAAATCCTCGAACTGGCCCGCCACGCGTGCCGCGATGCCCCAGACCGGCTGGGCGAGCGGGAGCTGGTCCACGAGCGCTGCACCGTGAACGCCCGGGAGAGCCTGCGTGCGATTCAGCACATTCTGATAGTACGCGAGCACACCCTGCGTGTCCGCGGTAAAGCGCGCGCCGGGGACGGAGATGCGCGCAGCGACGACGTGCGTCGTCTCGAATCCGGGCTCGATCGCGCGCAGCGCCGCGAAGCTGCGCACGAGCAGCACCGAGGCAGAGACGAGCATGACCGCCAGCGCGACCTCACCGGCCACGAGCGCGCCGGAAATGCGAAGATGCGAGCCGCCCGCGGTGGCGCGCCGGTCTCCCGCGGTGCCGCTCGATTGCGAATGGCTCGCGCTAGTCGCGCGAAACGCGGGGATCAGACCGAACAGCAGCCCCGCGCCGATCGAGATCGCCAGCGCGAACGCGAGCACGCTTCCACTCATCGAGATCTCGTCGGCCCGCGGGATGCCGGCGGGCATTGCTGCGACCAACACGCGCACGGCGAGCCATCCGAGCGTCACGCCAAGCAGCGCACCCAGCGCGGCGAGCACGAGACTCTCAGTGGCGAGCTGCCGCACGAGTCGCGCGCGCCCGCCACCGAGTGCTGCGCGGACGGCGAGCTCGCGCTCCCGCATGACGGCGCGTGCGAGCAGGAGATTGGCGACGTTCACGCACGCGATGATCAGCACGAGCAGCGTCGCGCCAAACAACATCCAGAGCAGCGCGCGCGCCGAGCCCACAAGCTCTGTCTGCAACGGCGTGACCGAGGGATGCGCGCGGTACTCGGGACCCGGATCCCACAGGGGATTGATGCGGCGCAGCGACGGCCACACGCTTTGCAATTCCGAACGCGTCTGCGAGAGTGTCGCGTTCGACGCAAGACGCCCCATCATGCGTCTGCCGCCGATGCCCCACACGAGCCCCGGATTGCTCGGGTTCACGATGATCGGTTGCCAGTATTCGACATCGTTGCTCGGAAAGTGGAACGATGCCGGCATGACACCCACGATCGTGAACGGCGATCCCTCGATGGAGACGGTCCGCCCGATTATGTCGTGGGTGCCGGCGAACTCGCGTTGCCAGAACGCGTGGCTGATCAGCAAGACGTTGCCGGCGCCGTAATTGCCATCGGACGTCGCGAATCCGTGGCCGATGATTGGTGAGACGCCAAGCAGCGGCAACAGGTTGGTCGTGATCGCCACACCTTTGAGACGCGCGGCCTCACCATCGACATCGACGGGATGCGTGGCCGGCATCCACGCGGCGAGATCGACGATTGCGTGCAGCCGATCACGAAGCGCGATGTATTCGCCGATCGATCCCTCATCAATCGTCACGAGCCGGTCCGCCCGTTCGTACGGGAGCGGTTGCAAAACCACGGCGTTGACGACGGAGAAGATCGCGGTGTTCGCGCCGATGCCGAGCGAGAGCGTGAGTACCGCCGCGATCGTGAATGCGGGTGAGCGACGCAGCGCGCGCACTCCGAACTTGAGGTCTTGCACGAGGTCGGCGACGTACTCGGCGCGCTGCCGCGTGGTTTGCCTGCGACAGTCGTGATCGACGAGCGCGGCACGCACGCTCCCGACATCGCCGAAGCGCTCGATCGCCTCACGACGTGCGTCCTCGGGCGACATCCCGAGCGCGATGTTGCGCTCGACGCGCATCTCGAGGTGGAACGTGAGCTCGTCATCCACGTCGGCCGGCACGTTCGCCCGAACGAGCCGGAGAAATCGTCGCCACTGTGGCGCGCGGTCCAACGTCATGCGATCGCCGGATCGGCGCGGAGCACGCGCGTTACCGCCTGCGAGTAGCGGAGCCAGACCGTGGCTTCGTGGCGCAGATGCGTGCGGCCAGATGCGGTGATGGTATAGAACCGCGCGCGGCGATTGTTCTCGGAGAGTCCCCACTCCGACGTGACCCACGATCGATCCTCGAGGCGGCGCAGAGCAGGGTAGAGGGATCCCTCCTCGATGCGCAGGACGTCGCGGGTGGCGTCCTCGATCCAGCGCGAGATGGCATATCCATGCGCGGTGCCGAGCAGCAGTGATTTCAGGATCAGGATTCCGAGTGTGCCCTGGAGGAGGTCGCCCGCATCGCGCTGTTTTGACATTGTGCTTCCCTAGGCAAGATTATGGGTATCGTATATGCGACGCGCTTCCTTGTCAAGGCTATGGGAGGGGTGCGTCTGTCGGTTGCCCGGACGCGCCGCGTGAGCGATCCTCGATCACTCGAACGAGGCGATCACATGCAAGTCATCTCCACGCGTGACGGGCTCGCGACGATCATCAATGTCTTCACCGTTGCGCCGGCGAATCAACATCGGCTCGTCGAGCTCCTTACGCAGGCCACGGAATCAAATGTCCGGCACGTGCCCGGGTTTCTGTCCGCTGCTCTCCATCGCGGCACGGACGGCACCAAGGTGACGATGTATGCTCGCCGCTGAGGCGGCATGGTGCTCGTCGTGCAGGAACGACGAACCCGCTGAGCTCGACGACGCTCAACGGCGATGCGAGAAAGGGCGTGGATCTGTTGTTCGTCAGACGCGTTGACTCCCGCACCCAACCGAACGAATTCCAA
>DATHJR010000237.1:0-2286 GCA_035286525.1 Gemmatimonadaceae bacterium
GTACGCGCAGGCGTTGATGCGCGCGCTCGACGCGGCGGGCGATCGGGCGGGAGCGAGGCAACACGCGAGCGACCACGCCGAGCGACTGCGCACGGATCTCGAGCTCGCGCCCGATCCCGATGTAGTCGCGCTGGCGCAGCAGCTGGCCGATGCACCCGTACGGCGCCGGCTTTCGGCAAATGCCAGCGGCATGGTGCGATACCCATCCATTGCGGTGCTGCCGTTTCTCAACCTGAGCGCAGAGCCGGGGCACGAATACTTCGCGGATGGAATCACGGAGGACGTCAGCGCGCACCTTTCGAAAATGCGCGCGTTGAAGGTGATCTCCGACGTGGCCCTCCAGATTGCGACGGCGCTTCAGGCGGAGCTCTCGCGAGACCAGTAGTCGCGCGCGCATGAGTACGTTTCGTCGTACCCGCGCACGTCACTGCACGCGCATCCGAGGTTCGGCGCGCTGCTTCGCAGGATGAATCTGGATCAGGGTCCCCAGGAGAGCGATCACGTTTGCCCGCCACAGATCTCTCGCACGATGACGATGCCGCCGTGAGCGCGCGCCCAGGCATCGCGCGACTCGCGGCCGCGAGCTCGGTCGGCACCACGCTCGAGTGGTACGACTTCACGGTCTACAACGTGATGGCCGCGGTCGTCTTCGGACGAGTCTTCTTTCCATCGTTCGACCCGATGGTGGGAACGCTGCTGTCGTTCTCGACGTACGCGGTGGGCTATCTCTCCCGGCCATTCGGCGGTTTCGTCTTTGGCCACCTCGGCGACCGACGCGGACGTCGTTTCGTGCTCGTGACCACGCTGGTGCTGATGGGCGCCGCGTCCGCGCTCATGGGACTCCTCCCGGCGTATCGGACGCTGGGGGTGTGGAGTCCGCTCCTGCTCGTGCTGCTTCGCTTCGCGCAAGGCGCGGCGATCGGCGGTGAGTGGGCTGGTGCCGTGCTGCTATCGGTGGAGCACGGCGCCAGTAATCGACGAGGACGAAACGGCTCGTTCGCGCAGATGGGTCCAGCGTGCGGAACGATTCTCGGCACCGCCGTCGTGGCGGCGATCTCTCTGACGCTTTCTCCATCGGCATTCGACGAATGGGGGTGGCGAATACCGTTCCTGCTTAGCCTGGGACTCGTCGGATTCGGGTTGTGGCTGCGCACTCGAGTCGAGGAAACTCCGACCTTCGTCGAGCTGGAATCGCGTGGTGAGACGGCGAAGACGCCGGTCATGGACGTGCTCCGGCATCACGTGCGCCCGCTGCTGACGTCTATCGGCGCCCGCGCCGGACCGGACGTGCTGTACGCGCTGCTGGTGGTGTTCACGCTCACGTATGTCACCGCCGTATTGCGTCTCTCGCGACCGCTGGCACTGAGCGCAACGATGGTCGGCGCCGCGTGCCACGCATGCGCTATTCCTTTCTTCGGTGCACTCTCGGATCGTGTCGGCCGGCGACCGGTGTACGCAGCGGGCGCATTGCTCTCGATCGGGTGGGTGTACGTGTACTTCATCCTGATGGACACTCGGCGTTCGCTATTGATCGGGCTCGCCGTCGCCGGTGGAATGGTGCTTCATGCCATGATGTATGGTCCGCAGGCGGCTTTCATCACGGAGCAATTCCCGCCGCGGGTTCGGTACGCGGGTTCGTCATTGGCCTACACGCTCACCGGTGTAGTCGCGGGCGGCTTCGCGCCGTTGATCTTCACTGCGTTGTACAGGGCGTACGCATCGACGCTTCGCCTGTCGCTGTACGTCGCGGTGGCGCTCGTGCTCACACTCATCGCGCTGTGGTCGGCTCGCGAGACGTATGAACCGTCGCCCGCGGGTAGTCCGCCCTTGTCGGTAACGTGATCGGCGCGAGACGCGGACAGTTCGTCTCTCGCGCGGGCGGCGAATTTGCGCGCGCGGTTGTGGACGAATCATTCGGTGTGCTGGGTGAGTGCGACTTCCTCTTCATCGAGAATGTCGGCAACTTGGTGCAATGACGAATCTGATCGCACTGCTGATGCTCGGATTCGTGCTTGGCATTCGGCACGCGACGGATCCCGACCATGTCATCGCCGTCACGACGATCGTAACTCGCGAGCGCACGCCGCTGGCCGCGACCGCAATCGGCGCGGCCTGGGGTGTGGGCCACACGCTCACGATTCTGATCGTGGGCGGCGGTATCATCGTGTTCGGATGGGTGATCCCGCCGCGTCTCGGGCTCTCGATGGAATTCTCCGTCGGGGTGATGCTGGTCGTGTTGGGGATCGCGAGTCTGCGGGGGGCGGCGCGGCGCATCGCGGCGGCCGG
>DATHJR010000238.1:0-5377 GCA_035286525.1 Gemmatimonadaceae bacterium
GGGAGCACAATAGTAACGGAAGATGGCCACGCCTTCGTCCAAAGGGAAAGCCCGGCGTTGCCGCAGCGGCCTTGTCGCGTTAGGCTGTACGCAGCGTTATCGCGTCGTGTGGCGCATCCCTCTACCGTTGGAGCTTCTCATGCGTCGCCGCGCGGTGCTGCTGCTGGTCCTGGCCGCAGGTTGCGCCTCGCCGCCGCGCACCGCGAAAAGTTCCGGCCCCGCCCCAGCGCCGCCGCCGACCATGGCGGAGGAGTTGCGTCGCGATCTCTTCGCATTCGCGGACGATTCGATGCTCGGTCGCAGCGCGGAGACTCCGAATGGCGCGCGGGCCGCGCGGTTCATCGCCGCGAAATTGAAGGCGGCCGGGATCGCGCCGGCGGGTGACAGCGGGGGATACCTGCAGCGCGTGCCGCTGTCGCGCACCTTCGTCCGGTCCGCCCGCTTTACGGTGACGCAGCCGGCCACGCACGCTACACTGCCCATTGGATCGCATCTCATACCCGTGCCTTCGCTCGGGGAAGGGCTGCCGCTTCCGGTTCTCGAGGCGGCGGGAGATCTGGTGTTCGCGGGTTACGGGCTGTCGGCGCCGGGCTTCGGACGCAACGATCTCGCGGGCTTGTCGCTCGCGGACAAGGTGGTCGTGTTCGTCGACGATGCGCCACCGGGGCTCGATTCCGCGCACCGAAGCGCGTTGCGCGATCCGCGCTCGCTCGGCGACCGGCTCGGCGCGATCATGGAGCGTCATCCCGCCGCGGTCATCGTGTTGTTCACCGGGCGACAGGCGGGCGAGCTGCCCGCGCTCGCGGCGGGGCTCAGCGACTCCTCGCTGCGACTTCAGCCGACGCTCGAAGGACCGCGCGAGCTGCCGATGGTCATCTTCGGTACCGCGCGCGACGCGGGCCCGCTCCTCCCCGCGGGATGGCCGCGCAACGATCGCCCGCGGGTGCTCGACGGACGCTCGTTCGCGGCGAAAGTGGATCTCGTGCAGGACATCGTACCGGCGTACAACGTCGTCGCCGTGATTCCGGGATCCGATTCCGCGCTCTCACATACCTACGTGGCATTCGGCGCGCATCTCGACCACATCGGCATTCTGCCACCGGAGCACGGAGACTCGATCGCGAACGGCGCAGATGACGACGGCTCCGGCAGCATGTCGCTCATCGAGATCGCGAAACGGCTGCAGCACGAGCCGCGCGCGAAGCGCTCGATGCTCTTCGTCTGGCACACCGGCGAAGAGCTCGGGCTGTTCGGCTCCGAGTGGTTCACGTCGCATCCGACCGTGGTGCTGGACTCGATCGTCGCGCAGCTGAACGCGGACATGATCGGGCGCAACGATCCCGACTCGCTGTATCTCATCGGTCCGCGCTCGGCGCCGAACGGGCAGAGCACCGTGCTCGGTGCGATCGTCGATTCGGTAAACAGTGCATCCCCGCGTCCGTTCCTCATCAATCGTGACTGGGACGCGCCGTCGCATCCGGAGCAGCTGTACTATCGGAGCGATCATTATAACTACGCGAAGCACGGCGTTCCGATCGTGTTCTTCACGACGGGGCTCCACGCCGACTACCACAAGGTCACCGACTCGGCCGACAAGATCGACTACGACAAGCTCGCGCGCGTCGCGGCCTTGATCATGCACATCGGGACCGCAGTGGCGAACTCCCCTACAAGACCGCTGCCGCCCTCGCTGCTGCGCTGAACGGCCGGAGCGAGTAACGCGACGCTCGTCGAGTCGTCACCCAACAGAGGGGCGAACTACGAGCGCCACCGCGGTGTATTGCCTTCGATGCTCAGGGGGAGAACGCATGCTGCTCGGCAACGTACGGGCGTCGCTCACGAGAGACGATGCTCAGCTGGCCATTCGACTGTTGGCGCACGGCGAAGCGCGCGAGCAGGATGCTGCCGAGACGCGCCTCCGCGAGGAGGGGATCGACTCGCTCCTCGACGACCCTCGCCTGTTGCCCGCGATAATCGAGTCGCGCATCGGCATGCAGGTTTCGGTGCGCCTCTTCTGGTACGTCGTCGTACGCCGCGCGCTGCGCCGCGTGGGCGAGGAGGATCGTGCGCTCGCGGACTACGTCTCGGCGATCCTGCTGCACTTCGGTGCACGCGGACGTGCCGAACGAATCTCCGAAACGGACGACCAGCTGTTCAACACGCTCGCAGAGCTCATGGGCGAGGTCGACACGCCCGATGCGCGCCGCAGCTTCCTCGTGCGCCAGCATCTCGGCAACTACGCGCTGTGGTCGTGCGGAATGTTTCCGGACCGCATCGAGCACAAGCGCTGGCGTCGCGGCGGTCCGGATCTCGACTACTTCGAGGAGATGGGTCGCCGCGGCTTCATGCTCGCGGCGGAGCACCGCCTCGCGCAGGAGCACGGGCTCGACGGGTTGCTGCGGGTTGCGTCCGGCCGCTTCGCCGCGTTGCGGCTTGCGCTAAACGAGGTCAGCGACACGCTCATGTTCCCGCACGGAAATTCGCCCGAGCGCCTGATGCGTCAGGTCCGCGCGCAGGCGGCGTGGCGCTGGGCGTCCTAGAGCACGGGGGCGCGCAGCGCGCTTGCGCCTTCGTGTAGCGGTTCCCTATCGTACGCGATGCAACGGCGCAGCAAGGCAAACTTCGGCGTGCAGAGTGGCGGCGCGTCGGCAACGGGTGTCGACCCGTCATGACGAACGATCAGTCGTCGCGCGCGCGCACGCGACTCATGCGCGAAGCGCTCGTGGATGCCAAAGTGGGGCTTTCACAGAGCCGCGCGGCACGCGACGCAGTCGCCGCGCAACTCGAGCGCGAGCGCACGGAGCTCGCGACCGTGCGCCGGCGCGGCCAGCTCGCTGCCGGGATCAACGATGGCGAAACGGTGAGGCTTGCCGCGGAGTTCGAGCGCAAGCACTCCGGGCGCATCGAGGTGCTCGAGCGTAAGCACGCGGCGCTCGTGGGGGAGGTGCTGCTCGTCGAGCGGGAAACCGCCGAGATGACGGCGCAGCTCAAGCGGCTAACCGGTGGCGAGGATCCCGCCGCACCGGCGAGCGCCCCGGAGGATGACCCGCTCGCCTCAAATCTTGCCGAGCTCGATGCACTTCGCCGAACCGCGGATCGCTCCGCGCGCGATGCCGATGCGGACGCCCGACTGGCGGAATTGAAGCGCCGGATGGGCAAGTAGCCACTACTCAGGTGCCCTTCGCAGCAGCCCGTTCCCCCCTCGCGACGCATTTCGGCAACGCGCCGAGTGCTCCGACGCTGGCATTCGCGCTCGCGCTCAGCGTAGCGCTGTCGTCGCGCGCGCACGCGCAGGCGGGGAACGCGGTCAAGTGCGAGGGGCAGATCATCAGCGACATACAGGTCCAAACGCGGCCGCCGTACTATCCGCGGCACGGCAAATGGTGGGAGTCGCCCATCGGGATTCTGAGCTCGATCCACACCAACACGAAACCGGAAATCGTGCGGCGGTTTCTGATCGTCGAGCCCGGACAGGCGTGCGACGAGCGGCGCCGCAGTGAGTCGGAGCGCCTGCTGCGCGCGCAGCCGTTCATCGCGAGCGCGTCCGTGAAGGCGTACGACGACGGCAACGGCGGGGTGATCATCGTCGCGCAAACGACGGACGAGCTGACGACCATCATCGACCTTGGCACATCGGCGACGAGTCCGTATCTCGCCACCATCACTGCGGGCGAGGGCAACTTCAAGGGAAGTGCGAAGTACGTCTCCGCGCATTGGGCGCACGGGAAGTATCGCGACTATTTCGGGGCGAATTACACCGACTACCAGTTCCTGGGTCGTCCATGGCATCTCGATCTGCAGGCGCTTCGAGGCGACGCTGGCATCAGCAGCTGGCTCGTGGGCGCCGAACATCCCTTTCTCACGGACGAGCAGCGATTCGCGTGGCGCGCGGTCGCGCTCGATCATCAGGATCTCTATTCGTTTCGCCGCACGAACGACACGAGCGTGGTGATCGACTTCTCGCGCAAGTTCGTGGATATCGGCGGCCTGGTGCGTCTCGGCCAGCCCGGACGGCTCAGCCTCTTCGGCATGAGTCTCTCGAGCGAGGACGACACGCCGGCGCTGCCACCGGAGCCCACTCCGGGCGTGCCGTACGACACCCTCATGACCATTCTCGGGCGTCACAAGAACGCGCGACTCAACCTGCTGTGGGGCATTCGCAGCATCGACTTCGTTCGCGTCGAGCGCTTCGACGCGCTCACCGCCGCGCAGGACGTGCAGGCGGGCTTTCAGCTCGGCACGATACTCGGCCGCAGCCTCGAGGTGCTCGGGTCCACGGATGACGACATCTTCCTCGCGTCCACGTTGTACGCCGGCGCCGGCGACAGGCACACCTTCGCGTATCTGCAATCGACGGTGGAAGGCCGGAACAACTATTCCACCGACAAATGGGACGGGATCGTCGCCAGCGCGCACATCCAGATGTATCAGCGACTCATGGGGTCCCACACGCTCGTCGGCACGGTCGACTGGGCCGGGATATGGAGGCAGCGCGTTCCCGTTCAGCTGCCGCTCGGCGAGCTCGGTGGAGGCGTGCGCGGCTATCACTCGTCGCCGGACGCCGGCAACATCCGCTTCGTGAGCAGACTCGAGGACCGGTGGTATCTCGGAAAGGTGCGCGACCAGGCCGACATCGGGATGGCCGTCTTCGGTGATGCGGGGCGAGTCTGGAAGGGCGACGCACCGCTCGGCTACGGCGACACCACTCCTCTCAAGTTCGGCGCGGGCATCGGCGTGCTGGTCGCCTTGCCGCCCGGGTCGAAGGTGACCTACCGTCTCGACATCGCGCGCGCGCTATCGCCCGATTTGCGCGCGCGCTGGGAGTTCCGGGTGAGCTTCACCAACGCTGCCCGCCTCTTCTACCGCGAGCCGCGCGACGTGCGCTCGGGGCGCGAGCTGGTGACGCCGGGCTCCGTCTTCACCTGGCCGTGATTCGCGGTGCGCTCAGGTGCTCACCGTCGACGTGAGGCGCTTGAGCAGCGGCACAAACAACAGCATGAGCAGTGAAGCCGCGAGCGCGGCGACGAGGAAGATCGTGTAGAAGCCGTGGTTCGTAGTGGCGGTGTGCTGGAGCATTCCGAGAAACCCACCACGAGGCGCCGAAAGGGGCTGGCCGGGTGTGGGCGTGAGCTCGGCGATCGTTCCCGCGATCTTGTTCGCCGCGCTGTTCGCGAGGAACCATACGCCCATGAGCAGCGATGCGAAGCGCGCCGGCGCGACTTTCGTCACGTACGACAGCCCGACGGGCGAGAGACATAGCTCGCCCCACGTGTGAAGAGTGTAGGCGCCCACGAGCCAGAGCGGGCTCACGAGCACGCCGTTGTCCGCGCGACCACCGCCGATCACCATGAACACGAAGCCCAAGCCGAGCAGCGCG
>DATHJR010000239.1:0-8187 GCA_035286525.1 Gemmatimonadaceae bacterium
CTGGGAAGCGGAGCAGCACGTCCCGTTCGACATGGAATCGGTCGAGCTCGACTTTCAGATTCTCGATCCCAACTCGGACGGCCTCGAGATGAGCGTGCTGCTCGTCGCGGCCAAGCGCGATCTGATCGAAGGCAAGCTTCGTCTCCTCACGGATGCCGAAGTCGCGCCGTCGATCGTCGACGTCGATGCGTTCGCGCTCCATAACGCGTTCGAGCTCAACTACCCCGATGCGATGAACGGCGTGGTATGCCTCGTCAACATCGGACACGAAGTCACGAACATCAACATTCTCGACGATGGCGTGCCGCTTCTCACGCGCGACATCGCGGTGGGCACGCGCCGCTTCCGCGAGGATCTGCAGCGCGAGCGCGGTCTCAGCGTCGAGGAAGCGGATGCGCTGCTGCAAGGTTACGATCGCTCGCCGCACCTGCAGGCGATCACGGAGAGTCGCGGCGAGGAGATCGCCGTTGGTATCGAGCGCGCCGCCGCGTTCCTCGCGTCGTCATCGCGTTCGGCCAGCAAACTGAAAGCCGCATATACCTGCGGTGGTGGCTCGCGCGTTCCCGGGCTCAACGAAGCGCTGTCGGCAAGGCTTCGTCTTCCGGTCGAGCAAGCCAACCCGCTGCAGCGCTTGAGTGTACGTGACGGTGCTTTCGATTCGCTCGTCATCGACGATGTCGCACCCCTGCTGATGCTCCCGATCGGACTGGCGCTTCGCCAGGTCGCCTGATTCCTCCCGAAGGACGCGATAATGATTGAAATCAATCTTCTCCCCGGAACCGGGAAGAAGCCTCGCAGCCGCGGCGGCGCCGGAATCAATTTCGCTGGCGTTGCATCGGGATTTGTCTCGAAGGTCAACGATCCGCTCCTCCTCGGCGCTGTTGCAAGCGTCGCGGTCGCGGCGCTCGTGATCGGCGGCATGTTCTGGCACCAGCGCGCGCAAAGCTCGCAGGTGAACGAAGCGCTACAGAAAGCGGAGCAGGATTCGATCAACTACTCCGGCGTCATCCGCGAACAGCGTAAGGCGCAGTCGCAGCGCGACTCCGTCGTCAGCCAGGTCAACCTGATCAGGTCGTTCGACGACAAGCGCTTCGTTTGGCCTCACATCATGGATGAGGTTAGCCGCGCGCTGCCGCCGTACACCTGGGTGACCTCGATGGTGCAGACCAACGTGATCTCCGTTGCGTCGCAGCCGTCCGGGCCGCCGCCCAAGGGTGCCAAGGCGGGCCCGCCGGCAGTCGACAGCACCAGCGTTCCGCGCGCCCAGTTCAAGCTCGTCGGCAACACCGTCGACATTCAGGCGCTTACTCGATTCATGAAAGTGCTCGAGGCATCGCCGTTCATTGAGAACGTGCAGCTCGAAAAATCCTCGATCATCATCGTCGATTCAAAGGAAGTCACCGAGTTTACTCTCTCGGCGAACTACCAGACTCCGGACCCGTCGTCGATCAAGACCGTTCCTGTTTCCCTCTCGGTGAGGTAGCGATGGCCGGACTTCCGAAGGGTCAGCGCGAGCAGGGACTTCTGATCCTCTGCGTTGCCGCCGTTGTCTCCATCGGCGCGTACTGGAATTTCGTCTACAGCAAGACCGCCGCTGACATCGACGGTCGGCAGCAGCACGTTGCCTCGCTCGTGACGATGAATCAGAAAGCCAAGATGGAAGTGGCGAAGGGCAACGTGAATGAGATTCGCCGCGAGCTCGCGGCGTACCAGCAGAACCTCATGCTCATTCGCGGCCTCGTGCCGACGGGCAACGAAGTGCCGTCGCTGCTCGAGCAGATCTCCACCGCAGCCCGCCGCGTCGGCCTCGATGTCGCAACGGTCGATCCGCAGCCGGTGATCGAGGGCGAGAACTACGACACCTATCGCTACACGATGTCCGTCGTCGGCGGTTATCACGAGCTGGCCGAGTTCCTGGCGAACGTCGGCAACCTCACCCGCATCGTGCTTCCGGTGAACGTCGCGCTGTCGCTGCCGAACAACACGGCGGCCCTGCTGTCGCACAAGAAGGCAGGCGAGGCGATCATCGAAGCCAGGTTCCAACTGCAAACCTTCGTCACGAAGACGCCGGTTGCCGATCCCACGTTCGATGCACGGCGCAAGAGTGGAGTGAAGTCATGAGCCAGCTTCTTCGTGGCGCGGCGTGCGCGGCAATCGCCTTCGCCGTGATGTCGTCGCAGGCGGACGCCCAGTCGTTTCCGAACATCAACAAGGCCAAGGAAGCGGCGACGCGATCCGTCGACGCGACCAACGCGCACATCAGCGCCGAAACGGCCGATCAGTCGCCGCAGCCGATTGCGCAGGCGACTCCGCAGCCCAGCAGCCGGCAGAAAGGCGGCGCCGTCGTCAGCTCGAGTGGCTCGGTGAAGGGGAACACCCCCGCCACCGCGACTCCCACGGGCAACGCCGGTACGCCAACGCCAACGCCGCACACTGGCAAGGGCGCTCCTGCCAGCCCCGCTCCCGAGGGTTCGAAGTACCAGATCTCGCTGGTTCGCGAGACGTTCAACTACACCGCCGATGGCCGTCGCGACCCGTTCATGTCGCTGATGAAAACCGGCGAGCTGCGCCCCGCGGTCTCCGATCTCAAGCTCACCACGGTGATCTACGATCCCTCAGGACGTTCGGTCGCGATCCTTCGCGACCTCACGACGAAGGAGCAGTACCGCATCAAGGTCGGGCAGACGCTCGGCCGGATGCGCGTTGCCTCGATTCAGCCAAAATCGGTGACGTTCACGGTCATCGCCATCGGTACGACCTTCCAGGAAGTGTTGGCACTCAACGATACAACGAGAGCGAGGACGCAATGAGGCGAGTCTGCACGCTGGTAGGGATGACGGTTTTCGCGCTGGCTTCACGCGCGAGCGTCGCCCATGCCACTACGACTGGCGAGACGAAGAGCGGTGAGGTGAAATCGCTCGCCGTCGTCTCGGCTTCGGGACGCGCCGAGGTCGTGATCGCAGTCGATGGGTCGGTGAGCATTCAGGACTTCTCGCTCGCGGATCCGTCGCGCGTCGTCCTCGACCTCAAGGGAGCGAAGTTGCTCTCGCCCACGAGACTGTACGATCACGTGTCTCGCGGCGGCGTGACCAACCTTCGCGTCGCGCAGTACCGTGAGAACACGGTGCGCGTGGTCATCGATCTCGATGCCGAACACAAATACGCGGTCACGCGCGATGCGAACGAAGTGCACGTCGCGATCGACGCGCCTGCCGGCGTCGCCTTCACCGCCTGGCGCGCCGCTCCGCAAATCACGAGCGCCGTCGCCGCCGGCGACGCTGCTCCCGATGTCGCGCCCGATGCAGCGATCGTACACCCGGCCTTCCGGAAGGCGAGCGTTGCCCCCGTTGGTCAGGCCAAGTTCGCCGCTTCAGCCGCTCAGCCACGAATCACCGTCACCTATCAGGACGCGGACATCCGCGATGTCATCGCCGGCTTCGCCGTCTTCTCCGGTCGCACGATCGTGGTCGGCAAGGGCGTCACCGGCAACGTCTCGGCGGAAGTTCGCGACCAGCCGTGGGATGTCGCGCTCCGCGCGATCCTCCAGGCGCAGGGTCTCGCCGCCAAGGAAGATCAGGACGGAATCATCGCCGTCGACAGCTACGAGAACATTGCGAAGCAGCAGGCGTCCGAGCCGCTCACCACGCAGATCATCTCGGTGAACTATGCTCGCGCGTCGACGCTCGTCTCCACGGTCAAGAGCCTTCTCTCGAAGGAATGCGCGACCGCCACGGCGCCGGGCTCCCCGCAGATTTGCTCTATGCGCGGTGATGTCTCCGCGGATTCGGCCACGAACCGCCTGCTCGTCACCGACGTCGCGTCGCGGCTTCAGGAAATCTCGAACTACGTAAAGGATCTCGACGTACGCACGCCGCAGGTCTCGATCAAGGCCAAGATCATCCTCGTCAACCGCACCAACATCGAGGACATCGGCGTCAGCTACGACTTCGGATCCAACGGCACCTTCTTCAATGCGCTCATGCAGCGCACCGATCCGTCCACCTTCAAGCCGGTCGACACGAACGGCGATGGCGTTCCGGATGCAGTCACCGGGACTCCGTTCTCGAAGGCGCAGAACGTGATCGAGATCGGCGGCAACTCGCTGGCAGCGGTGTCCAACGCCAATGCCCGAGTGGTCAATCCCGCACTCTCGCTCATCTTCTCGACGGCGCTCGGCAAGTTCAACCTGACGTCGTTCCTCGACGCCTTGCAGGAAGTCCGGCTCGCCGACGTACAGGCGGAGCCGAGCATCGTGACGCTCGACAATCGCAAGGCCGAAATCCTCTCCGGTGAAGAGACCCCGATTCGAATCATCGATATCGGATCGCTCAGCCAGGGCGGAACGGCGGCAACGGCGCCACGCGCAACGGTGTCGTTCAAGGAGACCGGTATCATCCTCACGGTCACGCCGCACATCACGAACAATCGAAAGATCCTCATGACGCTGCACGCCGAACGCTCGCAGCTCCAGGCGGCGGCATCTGATCTCGGCTACACCTTCCTCAAGCAGCGCGCCGACAACGAGCTTCTCGTCGGCGACGGCGAGACTGCAGTCATCGGCGGCCTGACGGTGACCTCGGTGACGCAGTCGAAGGTCGGCATTCCGCTCCTCGTCGATCTGCCGTTCATCGGCAAGCTGTTCGGCGAGACGCGCACGGAAGAGGACAAGAACGACCTCCTGATTCTGGTTACGCCGCACATCGTCGATGAAGGCGAGAAGCTCGGCGCTCCCGGTAGCGATCGTTAATCCGCTGAGACCCGACCATATGAATCCCAACTCCGCTCGACTCGCGCTCTCTCCAACGCGCCGCCTCACCGCGGCCGCCTTCGGTCTGGCCGTCGTCGCCATCCTCGGCGCTTGCGGTGAGGGAAGCGGATCCACCTGCGCCACCTGCGACACGGGGCGGCCGGTGGTCACGCTTACGGAGACGTCGTCCTCCGACTCGTCGATCGCGTTCACCACGCACGCGTCCGACAATCTCGGGTTGCTCACGGTCCACTCGCGGGTTACCGCGGTCGGGCTCACCGGCGGCTTCGACACGACCTTCACCAGCGCGGTGACATCGGTCGACATACCGTTCACCGTTCAGATCCCGTCCACGATTCCCACCGGAACGACCATCATGGTGGTAGCGACGGCGATGGACGGCGCGCACAATGCTGCCCACCCCGACACGCTCACGTTGCACACCGGTGCGGGCGGCGCCACTGAAGTTCTCATCACGAACCCGCACAGCAGCGACACCGCCGTCGTCGGCTTCTCGCTCGCCGTCGCGGTCAGCGGCAAGACCACCGCGAAGGTGAAGACACTCGGCTTCATCGCCTCGGGAGTCTTTGCAACGCCGTTCCGCGATTCCACGATCTTCACGAGTCCGCTGCTGGATTCGGTCGCCATCGACACGGCGCTGAGCCTGGTCGGTGCGACCACGGGCACGCTTACGATCACGCCGTTCATGATCGACTCGGCTGGCAGGCAGACGCTCGGTAATCCGGTCTCGCTGTTCGTCACGAACGTGGTGCCGACCAATACGATCCCGGTCGTCGACTTCTCGATCGCACCTCGCATCGAAAGCCGCGACACGATCCACGTGGAAGCACGCGACCGTTCGGGGCTCACCTGGGTCGGATACGAAGTACGCAATCTGCCGAGCGGCACGCCGTTCTTCTCGGCGGACTCGATCGCTGTGCCGGCGAGCACGAGCTCGTTCACGCACACGTTCAAGATGAACCTTCCGGTCACGACCTTCCCAACCTCGCTGGCAGTTCAGGCGTTCGCGCGCAATGCGAATACCCGGGACTACGCACGCAGGCCAGTGGGCAACACCGGTTTGATTCGCACCGATACAGTAGTGGTCGTCGCGGGTCTCACCACGCCGCTCGCCGCTGGCGGACGCGTGGCGGACGCGCTCTATCACCCGACCACCAACAGCATCTATCTCAGCAACATCGAGCGGAATGAGCTCGACGTCTTCAACCTCACCGACTCGACGTTCCACACGCCGATCCAGGTCGGCTCGCGTCCGTGGGGTCTCGCGGCGTGGCCGCGCGATCGCAACGGCACCATGGGCGACACGCTGCTCGTGGCGAATTCCGGTGGTACGCTGATCAGCTACGTCAATACCAATTCGCAGCACGAGGTCTTCCGCTATCCGTTGCCGGTTCTGCTCGCGCAAACGGTGACCTCGACGACCGGATCCAACGGTCTGCTCACCGAGACGATCACCGATTACGTCTTCAGCGATCGTCCGCAGTATCTGGCCACGACGTGCCAGGGTGCGCTCGCGCCGGGAACACCGTGCGGAAACGTGGTGCTCGTGTACACGACTACGCCAACTGCGGGACAGTCGGTGCCATTCACCAATCAGGACACCGTGCGGTGGGAGAACCTGCAGACGCACCAGTCTCACATGTTTTTCGAGCAGGCGATGGGACAGTCCGCGAACACGAAGGACACGCTCCAGATCCAGCGCTTCGCCGCGCAGGGTCTTGGCAGCAGCGGCTTCATTGTTCCCTTCAGGCAGGGCCCGTTCGTTACCGGAGCCGATTCCTCCTTCTATTCGATCGTGGTGAAGATTCCGGCGCTGGCCTTCCGCGACACCACATTCGCGCGCAACTCCGGCAACTTCCGGCGCGCGGTGCTCGGTGAGGGCGGTGCGGCGGGAGGCACGGGCAACCAACCCAACAGCCGTGCCATACTGTTCGACGTCACTCAGGGGATGGTCGGCTCGTTCACCGACAAGGGCCACACCTACGCTATCCCGGTTCCCGCAATCGATCTGGGTGTCTCCGGGTCCTTCCTCGTCACCGATTTCATCGCGAACACCTCGACTCCGGTTTCCGGTGTGGCGATCAACTTCGATGGTGAGCTCGCCGGTGTGCGCGCTGATTCCACCTATCTGTTCGACAACACGCTTCGCCTTCAGGGCTTGCTCCAGACCTCCTCCGGCAACGCCGGTATTGACTTCCACCCGCAGAACGCCGGCATTCCCGCACCCGGACCGTCCGGCGGCACGCACCTCTTCTTCGCGGCGTCCAGCCAGCCGCAGCTCGAGGTCTACAACACGAACTTCTACGCCCGCTGCCTCATCGTTCCGACGCGCGATCCGGTGATCGGTCCGATCAAGTCCGCACCGATCGGAGCCGGCAACGTGGTTCTGGTGGGCGCGACGGCACACGGCGTCGTGATCGTCACGGTGACAGCTGCGCAGCTCGCCGCCTGCAACTAGCCGTACCCGCGTAGTAAGCTTTTCCGGCCGCCCGTCGCGATCTGCGACGGGCGGTCGTACTTTATCCATCACCATCAGCGACTCCGTGGTCTCCTCGAACTCTCAGCATGCTTCGCTTCACCACCGCCGGTGAATCACACGGACCCGCACTGGTCTCGATTCTCGAGGGAATGCCGGCCGGCCTGGCGCTCCTCGCGGCCGACGTCGACATCGACCTCGCGCGTCGGCAACAGGGCTATGGGCGGGGGCGTCGCATGCAGATCGAGCAGGACGCCGTCCAGTTCCTCTCCGGAGTGCGCGCGGGCGAGACGCTCGGCTCGCCGATTGCCATGCTCATTCCGAATCGCGACTGGAAGAGCTGGCAGGAGATCATGGATTCCGCGCCGCGCGATGGCGATCCGGCCCCGCGCAAGCGCAACGTCACGCGTCCGCGCCCCGGCCACGCCGATCTCTCCGGGGTCTTCAAGTACGATCGCGATGATGCGCGCGACATCCTCGAGCGGGCCTCGGCACGCGAGACCACGGCGCGCGTCGCCGCGGGCGCGATCTGCCGAAAATTTCTGCGCGAGTTCGCAATCACGGCGGGCAGCCACGTCACGCACCTCGGCGGCATCGATGCCGCGCGCCCCGACGTTCTCCCCGCGGATCTGAACGCCGCCGTCGACGCTTCGCCGCTGCGCACACTCGATGCGAGCGCCGAGCAGAAGATGATCGAGCGCATCGACGTCGCGAAGAGAGAGGGGAACACGCTGGGCGGGATCGTCGAAGTGGTCTGCGACGGAGTACCGGTGGGACTCGGCTCGCACGTGTCATGGGACCGCAAGCTCGATGGGCGCCTCGCGGCCGCGATCATGTCGATTCCCGCGGTGAAGGGCGTCGAGATCGGCATCGGCTTCGAGTCGGCGAGACTACCGGGCTCCGAGGTGCACGATGAGATCGAGCTGCGCGCCGATCGCGCGCG
>DATHJR010000240.1:0-12721 GCA_035286525.1 Gemmatimonadaceae bacterium
ACCGTCATCGAGCTGATGCCCGTCGCGCAGTTTCCCGGCACGCGGAACTGGGGCTACGATGGCGTGCAGCTCTTCGCGCCGCAGAACAGCTACGGCGGCCCCGACTCCCTCAAGCGTCTGGTCGATGCCGCGCACGCAGCCGGCCTCGCAGTGGCGCTCGATGTCGTCTACAATCACGTCGGCCCCGAGGGGAACTACCTCGCCGAGTACGGCCCGTACTTCACGAATGCATACCGCACGCCATGGGGGCCGGCGGTGAATTACGATGGCGGCCACAGCGACGAGGTGCGACGCTTCATCATCGAGAACGCATGCTACTGGGTGCGCGACTTTCACATCGACGCGCTTCGCCTCGATGCGGTGCACGGCATCTTCGACTTCCGCGCCGTCCACCTCACCGAGGCGCTCACGGAGCGTGTCCACGAGTTGGCGAGCACGCTCAGGCGTCGCGTGCAGATCATCGCCGAGAGCGACTTGAACGATCCGCGCTTGTTGCGCCCCGTCGAATTGGGTGGCTACGCGATCGACGCCCAGTGGAGCGACGACTTTCATCACGCCGTGCACGTGGCGCTCACGGGCGAGCGCGCCGGCTACTATGAGGGATTTGCCGATCACGGCGACATCGATGCGATCGCGGATGCGCTCGCACGGCGCTTCGTGTTCCAGGGGCAGTACGCGTCGCACCGCCGCCGGCAGCACGGTGCGCCCGCGGGCGACATCTCGGCCGAGCATTTCGTGATCTTCATTCAGAATCACGACCAGGTGGGCAATCGTGCCGGCGGCGAACGACTCGGCGCGCTCGTTTCGCGGCGCGCCCTCGAGGTGGCCGCCGCGCTGCTATTGCTCGCGCCGTACGTGCCGCTGCTCTTCATGGGCGAGGAGTACAACGAGCCGTCGCCATTTCAATACTTCGTGAGCCATTCCGATCGCGAGCTTGTCGCGGCCGTGCGCCAGGGGCGACGAGAGGAGTTCGAGTCGTTCGGATGGACGCGCGCCGTACCCGATCCCCAGGCGCTCGAGACGTTCGAGCGCTCCCGCCTCCACTATGAGCTCGGCGGCGAGGGCGAGCACGCGACGCTGCGCGCGATGTACCGCGAGCTGCTCGCGATTCGGCGCGAGGAGCCCGCGCTGCGTCCCGGCGCGGCGCGCATCACGGTGCGCAGCAGCGCGCAGGCCCGATGGATCGCGATGCGACTCGACGCGCCGCACGCTCGCTCGCTCCTCGCGCTCTTCAACCTCGCCGCCGAGGAGCGGCAGATTCCGATCGTCGCCGATGACGGCGACGGCTGGCACCCGCGATTCGCCACCCAGCCCGCCGTCGGCGTGCCGGCGCCGGCTGGCGGAGCGATGGTTGCACTGCCATCACTCTCCGCTGTGCTTTACTACAAAGAGGACGCCTGAATGCGCGTTTGGCCCGGTCAACCCTATCCGCTCGGCGCAACGTGGGATGGAGAGGGTGTCAACTTTGCGATATTCTCCGAAAACGCGACGGGAGTGTTGCTCTGCCTCTTCGATGCGCACGCCGACGCCATTGAGCGAGTTCGTATTCCGGTGGTCGAGCGCAGCGATCAGATCTGGCACTGCTACCTCCCCGGCGTTCGTCCAGGGCAGCTCTACGGCTACCGAGTGGAAGGGCCGTACTCGCCGGAGGAGGGACATCGCTTCAACCCCAACCAGCTGCTCATCGACCCGTACGCAAAGGCGATCAGCGGCGCGATTCAGTGGAGCGATGCGCTGTTCGCGTACAAGGTGGGGAGCCCTCGCGAGGATATGGAGATGAGCCAGGCGGACAGTGCGCGCGGGATGCCCAAGAGCGTCGTGGTCGACAACGCGTTCACGTGGGGGAGCGATGCGCCGCCGCGCACGCCGTGGAATCGCACGATCATCTACGAGGCGCACGTGAAGGGGCTGACGATCCGCCACCCCGATGTTCCCGAAGAGATTCGCGGCACCTATCTCGCGCTCTCGTCGGACGCGGTGATCGATCATCTCAAATCGCTGAACGTCACCGCGCTGGAGCTCCTTCCCGTTCACCACTTCGCGGTCGACCGGCAGCTGGCCGAGCGAGGACTGACGAATTACTGGGGCTACAACACGATCGGCTTCTTCGCGCCCGATGTGCGCTACGCGGTTGGAGGGCTCGGAAGCCAGGTGGTGCAATTCAAGTCGATGGTGAAGACGCTCCACTCCGCCGGCATCGAGGTGATTCTCGACGTCGTCTACAACCACACGGCCGAAGGCAATAATCTCGGGCCGACGCTGTCGCTCAAGGGGATCGACAACAAGGCATACTATCGACTCCAGCCCGACAACCCGCGCTTCTACACCGACTACACGGGCACCGGCAACAGCCTCAACATGCTCCACCCGCGCACGATCCAGATGATCATGGACTCGCTGCGCTATTGGGTGACGGAGATGCACGTCGACGGATTCCGCTTCGATCTCGCCCCGGTGCTCGCACGCGAGCTGTTCGAGGTGAATCGGCTCAGCGCATTCTTCGACATAATCCATCAGGATCCGGTGCTCTCGCGCGTGAAGCTGATCGCCGAGCCCTGGGACCTCGGACCGGGTGGCTATCAAGTGGGCAACTTTCCGATTGGGTGGGCGGAGTGGAACGGGAAGTATCGCGACGACGTGCGTCGATTCTGGCGCGGCGACGCCGGAATGGTGAACGTGCTCGCGTCTCGCCTGTCCGGCTCGAGCGACATCTACCAGTGGAGCGCGCGCGAGGCGTACGCGAGCGTGAACTTCGTCGTTGCGCACGATGGCTTCACGCTCAACGACCTCGTGAGCTACGAGTCCAAGCACAACCAGGCGAACGGTGAAGCCAATCGCGATGGCACCGACGACAACTTGAGCCGCAACTGGGGCGTCGAGGGTCCGACGGACGATCCGAAGATCCAGAAACGCCGCGATCGCGAGATCCGTAACTTCCTCGCGACGCTCGCGTTCTCGCAGGGCGTTCCGATGATCGCGCACGGCGACGAGACGGCGCGCACGCAGGACGGCAACAACAACGTCTACGCGCAGGACAATGAGATCTCGTGGATGAATTGGGACCTCGACGCGCGCGAAGAAGGGATTCTCGAGTTCGCGCAGCGGATCTTCGCGATTCGCCGCGCGAACCCCGCGCTCAGGCGGCGTTACTTCTTCCGCGGAAAGCCGGTGGAATCGGGCGCGAAGGAGATGCTCTGGCTGCGCTCCGATGGGCGCGAGATGACGGACGCGGAGTGGCACGACAAGAACAGCCGGTCGCTCGGAATGCTGATTCGCGGCGAGGCCGCCGACGAGATCGACGAGCGCGGCCACGCGATCAAGGGAGACACCCTGCTCCTGATCGTGAACAACCGCGAAGGCGGAGAGCACTGGACGCTGCCGCATCTGGAGATCTCGGGCTCGTGGGTGCTCACGGTCGACACCGACCGGCCGACAATCGTTTATGAGCCCGTGAACGAGCTCACGGTCGCGCCGTTTTCGCTCGTGCTTCTGCGCTTTCAGCCGGACACGCCATGACACTGTCCTCCCCGCGTCCCGATCTGCTCGCCGGCTTCGATGCGATCGAGCTCGGTCGCCTCCTCTCCGGCGACCACGACGATCCGCACCGCATCCTCGGCGCGCATCCCGTGGCGGCGGGAGTCATCGTCCGCGCGATGCATCCCGATGCGGTGCGCGCCGAGGCGCTGCTCGCGGACGGGAAGCGGGTGGAGCTCGATCGCCTGGCGGGCGGACTATTCGGCGCGATCATCGCCGGGGCATCGATGCCGCTGCGCTATCGCCTGCGCTTCCACTTCGCCGGCGGAGCGACGTGGGAGCGCGGCGATCCCTACCGATTCCTTCCGACCGTCGGCGAGGTCGATCTGCATCTCTTCAACGAGGGAACGCATCGCGAGCTGTGGAACGTCTTCGGCGCCCATCCGCGCGAGATCGACGGTGAGCGCGGCGTCTCGTTCGCGGTGTGGGCGCCCAACGCGCGCAGCGCGAGCGTCGTCGGGCAGCATGAACAGTGGGACGGACGCCTGCTGCCGATGCGCCGCCTCGGTTCGTCGGGCGTGTTCGAGCTCTTCGTTCCCGGTGTCGCGCCTGGATCGCTGTACAAGTATCAGCTGCGTACGCGCGAGGGCATCGCGCGCGTCAAAACCGATCCATTCGCATTCGGAATGGAGGCGCCGCCGGAGACCGCGTCGTGCGTCGTCGACCTCACGAAGTACGAGTGGAAGGACGCGGAGTGGATGACCGGACGCCCCTCGCGCGACAGCACGAAGCTCCCCATGCTCATCTACGAGCTCCACCTCGGCTCGTGGGCACGCATACCGGAGGAGGGAAATCGCACGCTCACCTACCGCGAGCTCGCGCCGCGGCTCGTCGAACACTGTCAGCGGCTGGGATTCTCGCACGTGGAGCTGATGCCGGTGATGGAGCACCCGTTCACCGGCTCGTGGGGCTATCAGGTGTCCGGCTACTTCGCGCCGACTCGCCGCTATGGGTCGCCCGACGACTTCAAGTACTTCGTCGACGCTCTGCATCGCGCGGGGATCGGCGTCATTCTCGATTGGGTGCCCGCGCACTTTCCGAAAGACGACTTCGCGCTTCGCCGCTTCGATGGCACGGCGCTGTACGAGCACGAGGATCCACGGCTCGGCGAGCATCCCGATTGGGGAACGCTGATCTTCAACTACTCTCGCACCGAGGTCCGCAACTTCCTCATCGCGAACGCGCTCTTCTGGCTGCGCGAGTATCACTGCGACGGTCTGCGCGTGGACGCGGTGGCATCGATGCTCTATCTCGACTACAGCCGCAAGCCGGGCGAGTGGCTGCGCAACCGCTACGGCGGGCGCGAGAATCTCGCCGCGATCGATTTTCTGCGCGCAATGAATGAGGCCGTGCGCATCGACGCGCCGGGGTGCTATACGATCGCGGAGGAGTCAACGTCGTGGCCGGGCGTGACGAAGGCGCCGCAGGAGGGCGGGCTGGGCTTCACGTACAAGTGGAACATGGGATGGATGCACGATACGCTGGCGTACTTCAGCCAGGACCCGCTCTACCGCTCGTACCATCAGGATCAGCTCACCTTCGCGATGGTCTACGAGTACAGCGAGCGCTTCATCATGCCGCTGTCGCACGACGAGGTCGTGCATCTCAAGAGGTCGCTGCTCGAGAAGATGCCGGGCGACGCGTGGCGCAAGCTCGCGAACCTGCGCCTGATGCTCGCGTACATGTACACGCGCCCCGGGAAGAAGCTGCTGTTCATGGGCACCGAGGTCGCGCCGTACGCCGAGTGGGATCACGATGTGAGCCTCGACTGGCATCTCGCCGACGATCCGGCGCACGGCGCATTTCTGCGCTTCGTGCAGGAGCTCGGCGCGCTGTACGAAAGCCACCCCGCGTTCTGGCGCGATGACTTCGAGCCGCACGGCTTCTCCTGGATCGATGTCGCGGACCGGATGAACTCCGTGCTGAGCTACGTGCGTCGCGCGGGCGATGCGCACGCGGTCGTCGTGCTCAACATGACGCCCGAGCCGCGGGCGAACTATCGCGTGGGCGTGCCAAACGAAGGGAGCTACGATATTCTGCTCTCGTCGGACTCGTCGCGCTTCGGCGGCAGTGGCTACACGCAGGAACGTGTGCTGCACACCGATCCGTCCCCGTTCCACGGCTACCCGCAGTCGCTCTCGCTGGATCTTCCGCCGCTGGGCGCGTTGGTGCTCGCGCCACGATAGCCGCGGGGCTCAATCGGCGCGTTTATTGCCGCGATCTTCGTGCGCTGTTCCCGGATCCAGCGGGCAGCAGACTCTACGGAGGTCGTATGAGAGACTCGATCCTGAGAGCCCTGACACTCGCCGCGCTCGCCGCGAGTGCGACTGTGGCCGGATGCAAGGGGAAGGACACCGGAGCCGCCGCCGACACGACGGCCGCATCGACGATGAAGATGCCGGACTCGGCCTCGGCGGGCGCGGCAACCGGCTCCGTAGTTGCGGTGTTGACGGATGCGAACATCGCCGCGCTCCTCGATGAGGTGAACGTCGCGGACAGCACGCTGGCCGCGGCCGCGCTCCCGAAGCTTTCGAGTCCCGGCGCGAGAAACTTCGCCAAGCTCATGGTGGGCGAGCATCACGGCCTTCACGTCAAGGGTATTCAGCTCGAGAAGGCGCAGAACATCACGCCCGCGCTTCCCGCCACGGATCCGTTCACGGCCGCGGTCGGCGCCGAGCAGAGCGCGCTGAGCGCGCTGGCCAAAGGACACGCGTACGACTCGACCTATATCGCCAACGAGGTCGGCATCCATCAGGCGGTCATCGAGTGGCAGGGCAGCAACACTGCGCAGAACCCGGCGCTGCAGGCTTACATGAAGGCTGCCAAATCCGTCATTCAGAGGCATCTCGACGCCGGACTCGCGGAGGAATCGAAGCTTGGCGGCGGTCCGATGAGCTGACGCGCGACGGTCGCTCCTGCGTTGCGATGCACGAAGGCCCGGCGCTGCGAGATGGTTTCGCGCGCGCCGGGCCTTAGTCGTAACAGGTAAAAAACGAAGGGAACGGATTGAACGAACTGAACGGACGATAGGCGCGACGCATTTTCGTAATTGCCTCTCGGGTCGGCCGCACAATCCCGCCCTCGCGCTTCGAACTCATCCGGTGTTGTCCGTTCCCTCCGTTCAATTCGTACCATCAAACTGTTAGAGCCAGTTTCACACTCCCGTACCACGTTCGCGACTGCGGCCTCGTGAACGTGGTACGTCGATTGCCATTACAGTACGCGGAGCGATGCTGCTGTCATAAGTCGGAGAGAGGGGAATGAAGATTCAGCTCAAGCGAGTGCCCAAACAGGTAATCGTGATCACAGGCGCGACCAGCGGCATCGGACTCGCGACCGCGCGGCAGGCCGCGAAGCGCGGCGCCTCGGTGGTGCTGAGTGCGCGCGCCGAGGAGGATCTGCGGACGGTCGCCACCGAGCTCGGCGAGCTGGGCGCGCAGGTGGCGTTCTTCGCGGGCGACGTCGCCGATATCGATACTGTGCGACAGCTCGCCGCCACGGCAATTCTCGAGTTCGGCCGCATCGACACGTGGGTCAACAACGCGGGAGTGTCGATCTACGGTCTGTTGGAGGAGGTGTCCATTGCCGACGCGCGGCGTCTCTTCGAGACGAATTACTGGGGAATGGTGCAGGGGAGTCTCGTTGCGCTGAAGCATCTGAAAGTCGCAGGCGGTGCGCTCATCAACGTCGGCAGCGAGCTCTCGGAAACCGTGATTCCGCTGCAAGGACACTACAACGCGAGCAAGCACGCGCTCAAGGGATTCACGGAGACTTTGCGCATCGAGCTCGAGAAGGAGAAGGCGCCCGTGTCGGTGACGCTCGTCGAGCCATCGGCCGTCGACACGCCGTATACGGAGCACGCGAAGAATTACATGAACGTCGAGCCCACGCACCGGCCGCCGGTGTACGCGCCGGAGCTCGTCGCGAACGCGATTCTGCACTGCGCATCGCACCCCCATCGCACCGTGCGCGTTGGCGCGGGCGCGAAGGCGTTCACGCTCATCGAGAAGGTCGCCCCCGCGCTCGGCGACCGCATCAAGGTCGCCTCGACGTTCGAAGGCAGTCGCACCCGCGAGCCCGCTCGCGACCGCAACACCCTCTTCGATGCGCGTCCAGGCGATACGCGCGAGCGCGGACGGTACAGGGGACACGTGATGCAGAAGAGCTGGAGCACGGCGGCGACGCTGCACCCGATCCCGGCGATTCTCGCCGCCGCGACGATCGGCGCCGGGATCGCGTACGCGATGCGCCCTCGTCGCGACAACTGACCGCCCGCTGTGAGTGGCCGACGATTCGTCATCCGCTCCCCGTTATAGATTTCCGCCACGATGCGTACCGCACTACTCTTGCTTCTCGCGATCCCGCTCGCGCTGCATTCCGCGCGGGCGCAAGCCGCCGCCGTGCACCCGCGCCCGCAGCAGACGATCGCGCCCCCGACCCACGCCGACTCGCTGCGCGGCTCGATAACCCCGGAGCGCGCGTGGTGGGACGCGACCTTCTACGACCTCCACACGCGCGTCTCTCCCGCCGACAGCAGCATCTCGGGGCGCGTCGGCATCACGTATCTCGTAGTCGCGCCCGCGCGCGAAATGCAGATCGATCTGCAGCAGCCGCTCCTCATCGATAGCGTCACGCAGAGCCATCGCGTGCTCAACATCCGCCGCGATGGCGACGCGTACTTCGCGTCGCTGCTCGACACGCAGAAGGTCGGCGAGCACAAGACGGTCGTCGTCTACTATCACGGCAAGCCCAGGGTCGCGCTGCGTCCACCATGGGACGGAGGATTCACCTGGGTGCGCGACTCGCTCGGCAACCGCTGGGTCGCCACCTCCAATCAGGGACTCGGCGCCAGCGTCTGGTGGCCCAACAAGGACACCCAGGCCGACGAGCCGGATTCACAGCGCGTCGCCATCACCGTCCCCGACTCGATGATCGATGTGTCCAACGGCCGCCTGCGCAGCACGACGCACAACGCCGATAGCACCACGACCTACGAGTGGTTCGTCGCGTCGCCGATCAACAATTACGACGTGGCCGTGAACGCCGGCAGCTACGCGCACTACACCGACAGCTACGCCGGCGAGGGCGGCAACCTCACGCTCGACTTCTGGCCGCTCGCCTACCACGTGGATGCGGCGAAGAGACAGTGGGCACAGGTGCGGCCGATGCTCGCCTGCTTCGAGCACTGGTTCGGTCCCTACCCCTGGTATGCCGATGGGTACAAGCTCGTCGAGGCGCCCCACCTCGGGATGGAGCATCAGTCCGCCGTCGCGTACGGCAATCACTTTCACAACGGCTACCTCGGCCGTGATCTCTCGCACACGGGACTCGGTCTCGCGTGGGACTTCATCATCGTGCACGAGAGCGCGCACGAGTGGTTCGGCAACAACATCACGACCAAGGACATCGCCGACTCGTGGGTGCACGAGGGCTTCGCGAACTACGCCGAGTCGCTGTTCGAGGAATGCCAATCGGGGAAGGAGGCTGGCGCGCGGTACGTGATCGGTGCGCGCGAGAACATCAAGAACGACGCGCCCATCGTCGCCGAGTACGGGCTGAACCGCGAGGGCTCGGGCGACATGTACTACAAGGGCGGCAACATGCTCCACACCATTCGCCAGATCGTGGGCGATGATGAAAAGTGGCGCTCGATGCTGCGCGGCCTGAACAAGACCTTCTGGCACCAGACGGTCACCGGCGCCCAGGTCGAGGAGTACATCAGCCAGCAGGCCGGCGTCGATTTGAGCAAGGTCTTCGCGCAGTACCTCACCACGACGAAGATCCCCATGCTCGAATACAGCATTCGCGCCAACACGCTCACCTACAGCTGGGCGAACGTCGTTCCCGGCTTCGACATGCCGGTGCGCGTGACGCTCGCCGATTCGGTCTACTCCGTCATCCGTCCGACGACATCACCGCAGACGGCGAAGCTCGCGCTGCACGATCCCGCGAGCTTCCGCGTCGACTCGAACTACTACGTGACCTCGCACCGCGAGCTTCGCTAGCCAGCTCACCGCTTCTCGATCGGGATGCGCACGTGCGTATCGGCCCACGTGACATCCATCGTTGCCGACTTCGGTGATCCTGCCGCGAGCGCGATGGTCATCTCCTCCACCGGCGCCGCGAGATGCTCGGTCGGCACCGTCCCGGTGCCCACGTCCTTCGCACGCACCTTGGCATCGATGTCCACACCCCAGCGCTTCGCATCCGACTTCACGACCACCTGCCACTGCTTCGCCGTGGGAATCACGTAGATCGAGTACCATCCCGGCTCGACCTTCACACCAGCGATGCTCGCGCGAAAGGGCACGTAAAGCGCCGTCGCCTCGTCGGCACCCAGGCGCCACGGCTCGCCGTACGGCACCAACTTCCCCATGATCTCGCGCCCGTTCACGCGCGGACGGCCGTAGCACACCTTCACCGTTCCGCCTTCCATCGCGACCGATGCGGAGTCGTGCGCGCTCTTTCTCTTTTCGTCGTCGGCCTTCGCTGGCCGGAACCAGCACGCGTCTGTCGCCTGCACGACCGCGTGCATCGGCGCGCGCCGTGCGCCAACGAGTGCCACCGCGACGGCGATGACGGCCAACAAGCTCGACCCATTTCGTCTCATCATTTCCTCCGAGGATTATCGACGCCCATCTCGCCCATATAAGTTAGCTCGGCGTTTCGCACGCTCAACTCGCTACCTTTGATTGATGACCGATTCCGCGCTCCACCTGCTCGCCGACCGTCTCGGAATACTACCCGAGTACGTCGATCAAACGGGGCGCGAGATACGGAGTACGGCAGACGAGACGCGCGTCGCGATCATCGCCGCGATGGGATTCGATGCATCCTCCGAGGATCGCGCCGCCACGGCCCTCGCGATGATCGATGCACGCGAGGACGCGCGCTCTCTCCCGCCGGTGCGCGTGATCGTCCACGACGGAGCGTTCGCGCTTCCGTCGCGCGGCGCGGTGCTGACTCTCGAGCGCGGCGGTGTCTGGTTCGAGGGCAGGGATCTCCCGATCGGCTACCACACTCTCACCGTTGGCGACGAGACGCAGTCGCTGATCGTCGTACCGCCAAGATGCATGGCGCCGGTTCGCCGTGCGATGGGGCTCATCGCGAACCTCTACGCCGTGCGCAGCGACGCCAACTGGGGCGTAGGCGACATCACGGATCTCGGGGCCATCGCGGAGTGGAGCGGCGAGAAGGGCGCGGCCTTCGTCGGGGTGAACCCGCTCCACTCGCTCCGCAATCGCGGCCACGACATCTCGCCGTACAGCCCCGTGAGCCGGCTCTATCGCAACCCGATCTACATCGATGTCACCGCGGTGCCGGAGCTCAACGACTGCGCCGACGCGCGCACGCTCCTCGAAGATCCCGCCACACAGGCGGCGCTCGTCTCGCTGCGCTCGAGCACGCACGTCGACTACGATCGCGCGTGGCAGCTCAAGCGCCGCGCGCTCGAGATGCTCCATCGCACCTTCATCGTCCGCCACCGCGACGCGCGCTCCGGCCGTGGCCGCGACTACCGCGCGTACATCGAGCAGGAGGGCGCGACGCTCGTCAACTTCGCCACCTTCTGCGCGCTCGAGGATCACTTCGCGGGTCGAGGCGAGCTGCGCGGCTGGATGCACTGGCCACAGGAGTATCGTCACCCTGTCTCCGCCGACGTCGTCGCCTTTCGCGCATCCAACCCGGACGCGGTCGACTTCCACCGCTGGCTCCAGTTCGAGCTCGATCGCCAGATCGCTTCCGCCGCCGCGCTCGCGCACGAGTCCGGGCTCGGCATCGGCCTCTATCAGGATCTCGCGATCGGCGCCGCGCCCGACAGCGCGGATGTCTGGGCCTTCGGTCATCTCTTTCTGCGAGGCGTCTCCGTGGGCGCGCCACCCGATGGCTACGCGCCGCAGGGGCAGAACTGGGGACTCCCACCCATCGATCCTCGCCAGCTCATCGACGATCGCTACGCGTTCTGGATCGCCCTCATTCGTGCATCGCTCCGCCACGCGGGCGCGCTTCGCATCGATCACGTGCTCGGCCTCTTCCGCCAGTTCTGGATTCCGGATGGCATGGAGGGCACCCAGGGGGCGTACGTGCGCTTCCCCACGGAGGACATGATCGGAATTCTCGCCCTCGAGAGCGTGCGCCACCACGCGCTTATCGTCGGCGAAGACCTCGGCACCGTTCCGCCCGAGGTGCCCGGCGTGCTCGAGCACTGGGGAGTGCTTTCGTCACGCGTGATGTACTTCGAGCGCGAGAGCGATGGCCGCTTCCGCCCCGCCTCGTCGTATCCGAAGCTCTCGCTCACCACGGCCGACACGCACGACATGGCCACGATCACCGGCTTCTGGACCGCGCGCGACATCGAGCTGCAACACATGGCGGGGCTCATCGATTCCGAGGCGCGCGCGGCCGCGGCACACGCGCTCCGCAACGACGAGCGCCGCTTCCTCGTCGAGCGCCTCGTGGCCGAGGGCGCGCTCAAGAGCACGTCCGCGGAATCGCCGAGCAACGCGGAGCTCCGCGGCGCCGTCCACCGCTTTTTGTGCTCTACTCCGGCCGCGCTCGTCGGCGTCTACCTCGAGGATCTCGTGGGCGAGCGCGAGCCGGTGAATCTCCCCGGCGTGAGCCCCGATCTCTTTCGCAGCTGGACGCGCCGCCTTTCGATCTCACTCGAGAAGATCGCGATCGATCCCGAGGTCGCGATCGCGTTTCCTGATCCGGTGCGCTCAGGCCGTTGACGCGCGATGATCTCCCGTTGACGATCCCGATCCGCGCGAGCTATCGCCTGCAGCTCAGCTCCACATTCACCCTCGACGACGCGCGCGCGATCGTACCGTATCTCGCGCAGCTCGGCATCTCGCACATCTACGCCTCGCCCGTGCTCCGCTCGCGCCCGGGAAGCACGCACGGCTACGACGTGGTCGACCCGACGCGCCTCGACCCGGAGCTCGGCAGCGACGCGAGCTGGAACGCGCTCATCGCCGAGCTGCGCGCGCACGGGATGGGGATGGTGCTCGACATCGTCCCCAACCACATGGGGGTCGGCGAGGAAAATCCCTTCTGGGACGATCTCTTCGCGAACGGCCCCGCGTCGCGCTACGCGAGCTGGTTCGACATCGACTGGAACGCGCCCGCGCGCGGCCTCAGGGGTCGCGTGCTCATTCCCATACTCGGCTCCGAGCTCTCGGAGGCGATA
>DATHJR010000241.1:0-2639 GCA_035286525.1 Gemmatimonadaceae bacterium
GCGCGCGAGCCGCGGCGACGCGAGAAGCTGCCGGTAGATGAAGCGCGCGTTGGCGATCGAGAAGAAGAGGCCGCCTACGCCGCCCGTCTTCATCACCTCGATGTTCATTCCCTCCGGAAGCACGGTCACCTGCCCGCCGCCCACGAGCTTCTCGTCGCGCGCCTGCGTGAGCATCGCCTGCCCGATCGCAAGCAAAACGATCATGACGCCGACGCCGAGCGAGTAGCCGAAGAGGAGAAAGAGCGAGCGGAGCGGACGGTGGGCGAGATTCCGCAGCGCGAGGAGCGCGATCACACGCGCGGCTCGCGCCAGGGCGGCGGGCTGTCGGCGCGGGGAACAGCGAAGCGCAGCGCGGCATCGTCCTCGCCGATGATGCGCTTCGCGAGCTCCGCCTCGCCCGCGTCATGTACGCGCCGTGCAGGATCCGCGAGCAGCTCGGCGGCCTCTTCGCGCGTGAGCGTGCTCACGTACACATCGGCCCACGGCCCGTAGTCGAAGGAGAGATACGCCGCCCGCTGCGCGATTCCTTCCACGAGCGGCTGGTCGCCGCGAATGGGGACGCTGAGGGTGGGCTGCAGCGCGGGCATGTCGAGCTCGACGAACGTCGCGCGCTCGTACGCGAGCGCGGCAGCGGCGTTCGGCTTCGGGAAGCGTGACTCGATCGCGCCGAGCTCCTGGGCGGTGATCGTGATGGGCGCGAAGGAAACGATCGTGCCGTGCGCTTCACCGCCGCCGAGGGCGAGCAGCTCGCGCACCTCGACGCCACTGCGGCCGTCGAAGAGATACGCAACGAGCGTCGACAGCGGCCACTGGCGCGAGGTCGCGACGCCGGGCACGTCGTCGGCAGGCATGATTCGAACCTTCATCATCCGCTCATCCACCTGGAACCTCATCGTGAACGATTTCCCCGTCCCGCATGTGCACGATACGCCGTGCCGCACGCGAGAGACTTTCGTCATGCGTCACCACGACGACGGTCGTTCCGTCGGCGTTCAGCCGGCCGAAGAGCGAGATGATCTCCTGACCGGTTCGCGCATCCAGCTCGCCCGTTGGCTCGTCCGCCAACAGCAGCGATGGGCGATTCGCGAGCGCACGCGCAATCGCGACCCGCTGCTGCTCGCCGCCCGACAGTTGCGCCGGCCGGTGCCGCGTCCGTTCTCCCAGATCGACGTAATGCAGAAGCTCCGTGGAGCGCTTTCGCCGCTCGGCCGCCGAAAGCCCCGCCTCGGCCATCGGCAACTCGACATTCTCCCTCGCGGTGAGAATCGGCAAGAGATAGAAGCGCTGAAATACAAATCCGATATGCCTGAGTCGGAATTCCGTGACCTCGCGATCGCCCAGCGTTCCCACATTACGCCCCTCGATCTCGACCGTACCGGATGTTGGGGCATCGATGGCGCCCAACAGATTAAGAAGCGAAGATTTCCCACATCCGGACGGTCCGACGATCGCGAGGTAGTCCCCCGTCTCGATATCGAGCGAGACTCCGCGCAGCGCGTGCACAGCCTCGCGCTCCAGCGGATAATCACGACGCACATCGCGGGCCCGAACGAGAACCGTCATGCGACGGCCTCCTCGCGAAGCGTGCTTGCCAGAGGCAGCGAAGCCGCGCGCCACGCGGGATAGAGTCCGGCGAGCACGCCACACCCGGTGAGAAGGCCTATCGCGGTCCACGCGGCGCGCGGCTGGAAGAGGAAGAAGTCAATTGCGGCGGGAAGTCCGGGGAATCGTGACAGGATCGTGTTGAGGTAGCGCGCCGTTACGAGTCCGAGTCCGATGCCGAGCACAGCACCCGTGACGCTCAGCGCCGTCCCTTCGAGGACGATCTGCTCCACGACGTGCACGCGCGACACGCCGATCGCCCGCATGACCACGATCTCCCCCACCCGCTCGTTTACGGATACGGTTACGAGCGTCGTCACGAGCAGAAAGCCGACGACGAGACTCACGGCGCCGAGGATGGCGCTGAGCTGGCGGAAGTAGCCGAGGCGCTCATCGACGCGCGCCATGGCATCGGCGGTGGAGATGACGTCGATGGTTGGGAGCGCGGTGCGCATCCACTTCTTGATGTCGCCGATCCTGCTCGGGTCGCGCACCCGCACCATGACGAGCGAGACGCGATCCTCGCGCGCCGCGCCGGTCATCTGCTGCAGCGTGCGAAGCGGGATCGCGACCGCCAGCTGGCCGGACGCGAGATAGAGGAAGCGCGCGCGCCCCGCGACGACGAGCGCGCGCTCGCCGGAATGCGTGCGGAGCTGCGGGTCGAAGCCTGCGGCGACGCGCAGCGTGTCTCCCACGCGGGCGCCCGTGGCGCGAAGGAAATCGTCGTTGGCGACGATGGAGCTCGCCTCCGTCGCATCGCGACCGCTGGCGAGCTGATAGTCGCCCTGCGCCCGCGGGTCGATTCCGAGCGCGAAGGCGGTGATCGAGGAGTCGCCGCGGAGCACGTGCACGGACGCGCCGAGCACGGGGCTCACGAGATCGACCTCCGGTCGAGCGCGAAGTTGCGCCGCGACATCGGATGCGTTGGCGATCGACGCCTCGGTGTCGAACGGAAGCGTGCCGCGCGGCGTGAGCCGCATCTGGAATCCCCGGCTCAGGAGCAACACCCGGAATGATTCGCGCATGCCGGTCGACAG
>DATHJR010000242.1:0-2491 GCA_035286525.1 Gemmatimonadaceae bacterium
CGCTCGCTCATGCTCTACGGACACATCGACACCGTAGGTATCGAGGGGATGAAGGCGCCGCTGAGCGGACGCAGTCGCGATGGTCGCTTGTACGGACGCGGCACGTACGACATGAAGGGCGGCGTAGCGGCTTGCATCGCCGCCGTAAAGGCGATCGCCGACTCCGGGAGCGCGCTCGCCGGCGATGTCGTGCTTGTGGGCGCGGCGGATGAGGAGGTCGCGAGTACTGGCATGAGCGAGGTTCTGAAACACGTTCGCACGGATGCCGCCATCGTCACCGAGTCGACCGAGTTGCAGCTCTGCCTCGCGCACAAGGGCTTCTGCTGGATGGAGGTGGAGGTGGAGGGGCGCGCGGCGCACGGCAGCCGGTTCGAGGAAGGGATCGACGCGAACATGGCGATGGGACGTTTTCTCGGGCGCCTCGACATCCTCGAGCGCGAGCTGCGGAAGCGCACACCGCACGCACTCGTCGGTCCGCCGTCGCTCCACGCCGCCGTCATACTCGGGGGTACCGGCACCAGCACGTACGCGGCGCATTGCCGGCTCGAGATTGAGCGGCGCACGATCCCTGGCGAAACGGAGGAGGGAGCGCTCGCCGAGATCCAGAAAATTCTCGATACGCTCGCGGACGAAGACTCGAACTTTCGCGCGCGCGTGCGACTGCTGCTGTCGCGCGGATCGTTCGAGGCGCGGCGGGAGTCGACCATCGTCGACACGGTGTACGCCGCCGCGACGAACGTGCTGGGCGCCGCACCCCACATCATCGGCGAGCCCTACTGGATGGATGCCGCGTTGCTCGCCGACGAGGGGATCGAAACGGTGGTGATCGGACCCACGGGGGCCGGCGCGCACGCGGCCCGGGAGTGGGTCGATCTCGCCTCGGTGGAAAGTGTGGCGGCCATCCTCGCGCGGACGGCGGCGAGCTTCTGCGCCCGAGCGCGATAGCGAACCGCTCGTCGTTGCGATGAAGGGAGGGGCAGTCGAGCTCGCGCTCGGTGCCCCGTTTTTCTCACTGTCTCGCGCTGGACTAGTGGCCCATGCCGTCGAGAAGACGCTGCGCCGCCAGCATGTGCGCTTCGAAGGCCGGTGCGACCTTCACCTGAAGATCCTTCAGCTCGGCGTTCTGCGTTGCCGGAAGCAACGTGCCCTTGATCGCATCGATGACGGCCTTGTGGTACGACACCTCGTGCTCGAGATACGCGCGGTCGAACGCCTTGCCGCTCGTGCTGTGCAGCGTCTTCATCGCCTGCTCGTGATCGGTCGCGAGTGCGAAGTCCTTCGGCGGTGTTGGCGTCACGCCGAGCTTCTTCACGAGATCGCGCCCCTGCTGGCGAACGCTCGAGTGGTCGCGTACGAACATGGCGCCGAGGTCGCGCACTTCCTTCGTCGTTCCCTTCTTCACGGCGATCTCGCTCGTCTCGATGTCCCACGTATTCGCGGCGTCGAAGATGGCGCAGATGGTCGGATCGTCCATCGCTGCGACGCGCGCTGCACGCGCGCTGGCTGCTGTAGGCACGAGTGTCAGTGCGGTGAGAACTATGGCACCAGCCAGATATGAGGGCACACGCATGGTCAGCTCCGTTCAACCGGGTTCGCGCAGGGGAGATCGCCGCCATTCGGGACGCATCCTCCTGCGCCCGGGTGATATTGCCCGCGGGAATAGAATTTGTCAAGGTTTTTCTTGACTTATTATTGTGCGGCCGCTACTCTGCACTGGGACTCGAGGCGGGGCGACGCCGGAAGCGCCATTGGACGCTTTCATGATGCATCTTTGCCCCATCGAAGGCGGCCGCGACACCGGAGACATCATGAGCGTGTGGGAGCGGGAATACGGCAGCACGACCCGTGGGCACATCGTCACTCTGCTTCGTGGCGGCAAGCGCAGCGTCGACGAGCTCGCCGCGGAGCTCGGTCTCACGGACAACGCGGTTCGCGCCCACCTCGTGATCCTTCAGCGCGAGCAGCTCGTCGTGGCGGTTGGCGTGAGGCGCGATGGCGGCGTGGGTAAGCCGGCCTCCATGTACGCAATCGCCCCCGGTGCGCAACCGCTGTTCTCGCGAGCGTACTCGCCGCTGTTGGCGGCGCTGCTCGCGGAATTGCGTGCGCACAAGACTCCCGACGCGATGAAGCGTCTGCTGCAGCGGGCGGGACACCGCATGGCGCCGCCGGAGCCGGCGCACGGCACCCTCGAGGCGCGCGTGCGCGCGGGCTCCGCCCTGCTGAACGAGCTCGGCGGAGCGACCGATGTCTCGCGCGAGGCGGGAGGATTCGTAATCCGCGGCCAGGGATGCCCGCTCTCCGAGGCGGTCGAGGCATGTCCCGAGACGTGCCGCGCCGTGGAGCAGGTGCTCACCGAGGTGACGGGCACGCGCGTTGTCGAGTCGTGTGATCGCGATGGGCCCCCAAATTGCCACTTCCGCGTGCCAGAGCACGGATGATTCGCGGCGCGTGAATCTCGAAGGGGCTGGCCAATGAAATCGCAGTCACGCCG